>CAZNNJ010000363.1:0-6148 GCA_964574305.1 uncultured Rhodospirillales bacterium
GGGGCAGGCGTACCCAAGTCGGGGCGGTACTGATCGTTAGTTTCTTGACCCCCCGGCCGAAGGGGGTGGGCCGGACGGCCACGGCAAGCATGACGGCGACGGCGAGCCCGCGCGGGCTCGGCCGGATCGTGATCAGCTCGTCCTTCGACGACACCTGGCAGGCGCGCTTGAACTGGTGCGAGCCCATGACGAAGATGAGCTCGGACGCGCCGCGGGCGATCAGCTGCTCGATCAGCTTGAAGTCATGGAACGCCGCCAGGCTGATCCTGGGAATGGCGGGATCGTTCATCTGATAGACCAGATAAGCGGTCTTGCCCTGGACGAAGCCGCGGCAGAGGCTGAGCAGCCGACCGTCCGGGCTGGTCACGCGGGATTCGAAGCTGCTGGGACGATGCGACAGCATCTCCTCGAAGATCGCGATGCTGCCGGTCGCCACCGGGAACGGCCGGTTGCGCTGGGCAAGCGCGGCGATCTCGCCATCGACCCAAAGCGCGCTGCCACGCTCGGCGAACGAAAATTCGAGCCCGAGCGCCTCGGCGCTGCGCGCGGTCTGGCGGATATTGCGCCGGGTACGGCGCCCCAGCGTGGCAAGGAAGGCATCGACCGAGGCGCCGAGCGGCAGCAGGTCGCGATGTTCCTGCTGGCCCTGGAAATACCAGATGCCACGGCGGCTGCGCGCCTCGCGCGACAGAGCCGACGGCTCCTTCTGCGAGCGGACGATGGCGAAGCGTGCCACGTCGATATCGGCCTGGTGCATGAACTGTTCGATGGCGCTGGTCACGCCGCCGCCGGTACCGCGGATCGACAGGACCGCATCCGCCACCTTGGTGCCCCAGCGCCATAGCCTGAGGCCGAACCACCAGCCAGTGAAGCCCGCCTGGATGCCCGCCTTGATCTCTCGCACCTGGGTGCCGCCGGACAGGTTTGCCGCGATCCGGAGCCGGGACAGCGCGGCACGCTCGGCGCCAGCTTCGATCTGCGTGCCGCCCGAACGCCGGAGCGCGGGCTTTGACGTGTCCTCTTTCACTCTGACGGGTCCACTATGCTGCGACATGGGTAAACGGGTCGTTGCCAACCTCTGGTGACATAACCGCCTGTCACGCCTGAGTCCTGCGGCCTAGACCGGGATAAGGGTAAAATTGATTCTTGCCGCATCCGTGTCAAATGCCCGAAAATAATGTGCCCATCCGGGACGAGCCCACTCTGGCGTCTTAATAGATAATGAATAAGATCGCCGCCTCGATCATAAGGGGAAACCTCGGTGTTACGATATCGCTTCGTTACGGTCGGCCTGACGGCCGCAATGCTTGGCCTGTGTCCGCGTCTGATGGCGGAGCCTGTGATCACCGCCTCTGGCGATGTTCCGCAGAACGAAATGGACGCTGGGGGAAAGCTGTATGCGGAGCATTGCGCCGAATGCCACGATCACCCGGCCGGGCGCATCCCGCCGCGCAGCTTCATCTCGATGCTGCGCACGCCGGACAGTATCATCAACACCCTGACCAAGGGCGTCATGCGGCAGGTGGCAAAGAACATGTCGCCGCAGGAGATCCACGATGTCGCCGTCTATGTGACCCAGCGCGAGCCGGGCAAGGATCCGATACCGGACATGCACGCCAATATGTGCAAGGACGACGGCGGCCCGATCGACCTCGGCCAGCCGGGCTGGAACGGCTGGGGCAACACCGTCGAGAACACCCGCTATCAGGCCGATCCAGGGCTGAAGGCCGAGGATGTGCCGAAGCTGAAGGTCAAGTGGGCCTTCGCCTATCCCGGCATCGCCTATGGCCAGCCGGTCATCGTCAGCGGCCGCGTCTTCATCGAGACGCGCGAGGGCCAGGTCTTTTCGCTGGATGCCAGGACCGGCTGCACCCATTGGGCCTATGACGTGGGCAACGCCGTCCGAACCGCGATCACCATCGGCCCGGTCCCCGGCGAAAAAGGCAAGTACGCCGCCTTTTTCGGTGACGAGAAAGGCGCGGCCCACGCCGTCGACGCGATGACCGGACAGCCCCTGTGGACGACCGAGGTCGAGAAGCATCCGATGGCCCGCATCACCGGCGCGCCCAAGCTGTACGAAGGGCGGCTCTATATTCCCGAATCGTCGATGGAAGAGGTGTCGGGCGCGACACCGACCTACCAGTGCTGCACCTTCCGCGGCAGCGTCTCGGCGCTGGACGCCAAAACCGGCAAGGTGCTGTGGCAGACCTACATGATCCCCGAGAAGCCGAAGAAGACCCGCGTCAATGGGTCGGGGACGCAGATGTTCGGTCCGGCCGGCGTGGCGATATGGGACTCGCCGACGATCGATCCCAAGCGGGGCCTGCTCTATATCGGCACCGGCGATTCCTACACCGACAGCAAGGTCGACAGCTCAGACGCAGTGATGGCGCTGGACCTCAAGACCGGCAAGCGCAAATGGGTCAACCAGGTACGCAAGGAGGATAACTGGCTGGTTGCCTGCCCCGAGACGACAACCGGCAACTGCCCTAACCCGACCGGGCCGGACTACGACTTCGGCGCCTCGCCGATCCTGGGCACGATCGCCGACGGCAAGCAGGTGATCCTGGCCGGAGCCAAATCTTCCATCGCCTATGGCTTCGACCCGGCCCAGAACGGCAAGATGCTGTGGCAGAAGAAGCTCGGCGCCGGCAGCAGCACCGGCGGCATCGAATGGGGTCCGGCGTTCGACGGCGCCAATGTCTATATCGCCATCGGCGATGCCGGGGCGAAAGCACCCTATTCGCCCGGCGGCGTCACGGCCCTCAATCCGCTGACCGGCGACATCGTCTGGCAGACACCGGCGCCGGAGCCGGTGTGCAGCTGGGGGCCGGCCAACTGCTCGAAGGCCCAGCCCAGTGGCGTCACCGCCATTCCCGGCCTTGTCTTCGCCGGTTCCTGGGACGGGCATCTGCGCGGCTATGACGCCGAGGACGGCAAGATCGTGTGGGACTTCGACACCGCCCAGAGCTGGGACGGGGTGAACGGAGTGAAGGTCAAAGGCGGCGCCATCGACATGGGCGGCCAGACCATCGCCGGCGGCATGCTGGCGGTGAATTCCGGCGTGACCCCGATCCAGCACCCCGGCAACGCCCTGCTGATGCTCACGGTGGACGGGAAATAGTGGCGCTAGGCGCCGTTCCGCTCGTCCCGGAAGCGGTGCCACAGGAAGGCGGCGATCGTGACTATGCCGACGGCCCAATGGCTGACCGAGACGATGTCACGGAAGCCGTCGTCGCCGGCATAATAGAGCAGATAGCCGGTCAGGCCGAGGAAGCAGGCCAGCCCGAAGACGATGCCGCCGGACCAGCGCCGGCGGTGGCTGAACCAGCCGTTGAGGATATGGACGCCCCACAGCAGCCCGAGCCCAACCAGCGCGGCGAAGGCGAAGGCGCCGTGCAGCTTCAGCATCCAGGGCTCGGCCGGGTTGGTCTCGAAGCCGAACGCGCTCTTCTGCCGCAGGAAGTAATGCAGCCCCAGCCACAGCACGCCGGACGCCCAGATGCCGATCGCGACGCTGTAGACGCCCCATTTGCGCAGGCGCGTCAGCCGGGCCGGGCCGGTGACGTGGCGCCGGCGGTGCGGCAGCGGGCGGAGCTTAACCGCGTGCGATGACTGTCGCATAGGTCGCGAGCAGGCGCTTGACGCCGCCGGTGATGTGCCTCGACGACAAGGTGGCGCCGGAGATGTTCTTGATGTCCTTGGTGAGCGTCAGCGTGTCGCCGTTGCGCTTGCCGGTGAACTGGGCCCGCCAGGCCGGGTCGCGCACCTGGCTGCCGTAGGATTCGCGGTATTCCAGGATCTCGATGCCCTTGACCGTGCCGTCGGCATTGATCGCCAGCGCGATCGGGATGAATTCGTGCTTGCCCACCACCTCATCGGCGATGAACCAGCCGCCCGTCGAGACCTTCCAGACCTTGACATCCTTGCTGCGGACATTCTCGTCGCTGATCTTCTCGATCTCGTCGGCCTGGGCGCCGGTGAGCGTCAGGAAATCGGGCGTGAGGCTGGCGCCGGGAAACATCTGCGCCTGAGCCTGCTCAACGCTCATGAACACTTCGGCGTGGGCGCCGGGAACGACAATCGCGGCCGGAGCCGCGATCACCCATAACAAACGAGACTTCATCGAATAATCCGGATACGGCTGATAACTGCGACTTATTCGCATTAGCAGGGATTGAGCACCGCATCAACGCGGTGCGGCCTGATTCACGAAATTATTTCATGATCATGCGCGGACCAGCCCGGACCCAATCAGCGTCTCCAGAGCCCCATGCGCGAGGCATGGTTCCGTAGTGCCTCCGCTGGTCACGGCCAATTGCAATTGAGAATGCTTTGCATTACGACGAGGCGATCAGGGCTTGAGGGACAGAAAATAGATGCGCAGTAAGTCAGTATTTGCCGGTTTGGCCTTGGGAATCGGCATTGCCGCGGCCGCTCACGCGGATGAGCCGGTTCTCGGTTTTCTCGTTGCGACCGATCTCTTGCCGAAAGACGGCATGGAGTTCGAGCAGCAGTTGACCTGGCGCCACCAGAAGGCCGGAGGCGATTTCGATCTGTTGAACAGCCAGACGGAATTTTCCTACGGCGTGACGGACTCTGTACAGTTTTCACCGTCGATCATCTTCGACTATACCCACGCGTATCATAACGCCACGGATGGAACGACCGTCCCGGCGGAGCAGTTCTCGAACTTCTTCCCCAATCCCAACGCCGCGTTCGACCACGGGCTTTTCGAGGGCGTCGCCTTCGAGACCATCTGGCGGGTGCAAAGCCCCTATACCGATCCCATCGGCATTGCATTTTTGCTGGAGCCTGAATTCGGTCCGCACCTCACGGAAGTCGAGGTCAAGGCGATCTTCCAGAAGAATTTCTATGACGACCGCCTTGTCTTCGTCGCCAACATCACCTGGGCGCCGGAAATCCGGAATCTAGACGCCAACCCCTATGCCGATCCGGGCGAGGTGGCGGCCAGGCCCAATACCAATATCGAGACGGACGTCAATTTCGGAATTGGCGTCTCCTATCGTTTCTCGGAAGACTGGTCCGCCGGCTACGAGTTCCAGAACGAGCGGGAAATCAACGGCTGGGCGGTGTTTTCGCACCGGCAGTGGATGGGCAGCGGTTATTACACAGGGCCGACGATCCACTATGGCGGCGAGCATTTCTTCGCCACGCTGACATGGTGGCAGCAGCTTCCCATCGCCAAGAACTACATGGACCCGAGCGTCATCAAAGGCGGCTACGACGATGACGTCGACTTCGAGCACACGCGCGTTCGACTGAAGTTCGGCTATTACTTCTGAGACGCGATGCCGCGCGCTCCAGGCGGAAACCTATAAGCTCTTCAGCCCGAACAGCTTGGCGAGCTCAGCCCGGCTTTCCGGCGAATCCCAGTCGCGGTCGCCCTTCACCCGGCCGATCTCGTTGCCGTCGACATCGATCAGCAGGGTGATCGGCAGGCCGGACGTGTCCTTCAGCGCCTTGCCGGTCGACATTGTCTTGTCGAGGAAGATCGGCAGGCCGGCGATATTGTGCTCCTTGAGGAACGGCTCGACGACGAACTTGCCGCCCCTGTCCTCCGAGATCGCGACCACGACGAGGTTCGTGTCCTTCAGCCGCTCCGACAGCTTCATCAGCGACGGCATCTCGGTGACGCACGGCCCGCACCAGGTCGCCCACAGATTGACGATCATCGGCTTGCCTTTATAGGCGTCGAGATTGGCCGGCCCCTCGTCGGCCAGCGACATCAATGTCAGCGCGGGGACTGGCTTGGCCGGCTTGGTCTCGATAAGTTGCCCGGCCTTGAACGCCTCGTCGGCAAAAGCCGGCGCGGATAACAAAGCGAGCGCCAGGGCGCCCGTGGCCAGAACCTTTGAATATGCTATCGATATGTCAGCCATGACCAAGTCTTCCTCCTCAACCCCCGCAACAGGCGGGGCGAACAGCCTGTGGGGCGGCCGCTTCAGCGCGGGGCCGTCCTCCATCATGCAGCGGATCAATGCATCAATAGGCTTCGACCGCAAGCTGTGGCAGGAGGATATAGAAGGATCGCGCGCCCATGCCGCAATGCTCGCGGCGCAAGGCATCCTCCCGGCCGAGGACGCGGCGGCGATCCAGAACGGGCCCCAGACGACCGAGGCCGAGG
>CAZNNJ010000364.1:0-6133 GCA_964574305.1 uncultured Rhodospirillales bacterium
CGCGATCGGCCAGCTGTCCCATCACCGACACGATATTGACCACCGAACCGCCGTCCTTCTCCAGCATCCGGGGCGCCGCGAGCCGGGTCAGCTCGAACGCCGTGGTGACGTTGAAGCGCAATGCCGCCTCGAAGGTCTCGGCGGTTTCGGACAGGAACGGAGCCGGCCCGGTTCCGCCGGCATTGTTCACCACGATGTCGATCCGACCGAAATTATCCATCGCCGCGTCGACCAGGTCCTGCATTGGGCGGACATCCGTCAGGTCGCACGGCACCGCGACCGCGCGCCGGCCATGCCCACGAACCTGCGCCGCCACCTCGGCCAAGGTCGTTTCGCTGCGCGCCCCGATCACCACATCGGCCCCGCACTCGGCCAGCGCAGCGGCGATCCCGGCGCCGATCCCGCGGCTCGCCCCGGTCACGATCGCGACCTTTCCATCCAGCCGAAATGCATCCAGCAAAGCCATAGTCCGTTCCCTCCCGGTCGATCCTCGGATGAATTGAAGCTGTAGGAGACAAGGCATATTCGCGGCAATCGAAAACCGCCAGTCCTGGCGCATTGGAGCTTCGCCCCCGCTTGTCGGAAAGTTCGCGCTGCTGGCGGCGTGGTTGATTTTTGTGTGTGTAGACATCATTATAAATTGTCTACACAAGGAGTTCGCATGCCGTTGAATATCCGCGATGAAGAGGTCAACCAGCTGGCGGAGCAACTGGCCGCGATCAAGCACACCACCAAAACCGACGCCGTGAAACTTGCTCTCCAAAGCGAACTGCGCCGTATCAAAAAAGCGATCCCGTTGCGCGAGCGCGTGAAGGCATTGCAGGAGCGGGTCATGGCGCGTCCTCCGACTGGTCTGGAGGCGGACAAGGCGTTCTATGACGCGCTGAGCGGCGACGACTGATGTTCGTCGATGCGTCGGCCATAGTTGCGATGATCACACAGGAGCCCGAAGCGATCCTGTTCTTGGATGCAGTGGAGGCGGCCGATGACCCGATAACGTCGGCAGTTGCGATCTTCGAAGCCGCACTGGGGATTCGCCGAAAGCGCCAATCGACCATCGATGAGGCTTACGAGGACGTTCGTGAATTTCTGGATGACGCGGATATCCGCGTTGTCGGTATCGGCGAAGCCGAGGCATCTGAAGCGCTGTCGGCCTTTGCCCGATATGGCAAGGGTCAGGGCCACGAGGCGCAGCTCAATCTCGGCGATTGCTTCGCTTATGCCGTCGCGAAGACTAATGGCACGTCGTTGCTATTTAAGGGCAATGACTTTTTGAAAACCGACATAGCCGTCGCTTAGTTCCTGACCCGTGTCCCCTCCGGCACTTTGAAGTTATCCAGCATCAGCCACTGGTCGATATTGGCGACGATGATCGGGGTGATGGTCTCGTCCAGCTTCTGCACGCCGTCTTCCAGCCAGGTTTCGCCTGAGAAATCGAGGTCGATATAGGGTGTGATGTCCAGCCGGAAATGGGCGCCTTTTGTCCGGAGCACGTAGTAGGGGACGATGATCGCGTCGGTCATCTTGGCGAGGCGGACGGCGCGGCCGAGATTGCCGTCGAGGTGGAGGGGGCGGCCGAAGGCGGGGGCCAGCAGCTCGCCGTTCATGTATTCGTCGCCGGCCATCGACAGGCCGCCGGTTTCCTTGAGGCTGCGGATGATCTGGCGGCCGGCCATCGGGCCGGGCTCGATCAGCTTGTCGGCGAACACCTTGCGCACCGACATGGCGATGCGGTGGCGATAAGGGTTGGCCAAGGTCTGGGCGATCTGGGCCGAGGTTTCGCCGAGCGACAGCATCTTCGGCCCCGCCAGCTCCCAGTTGCCCAGATGCAGAAACACGCCGATGCGCGGCCGGCCGGTGGCGCGAGCGGCCGCCAGATTGTCGAGGCCGGTCGGTTCGACCCGGTCGGAGGCCCACAGGCGCCGCAGCACCGAGAATTCCGCCATGGCGCGCCCGGCATTCGACCAGAAGCGACGGACGGTGGCGTCGATCACCGCCGGGTCGGCGAGGTCTGGCCGCAGCACCTTGAGATTGTGGCGCACCCTCTGGTCGCGGACCTTGTTGCGGGCGGCGAACTGGAGTCCCAGCCAGGCGCCGAGGGCCGAGGTCCAGTCGATCGGCAGCAGGCCCATGGCGTGATGCGACAGCACCAGCAGGTTGCCGGGCAGCAAGACTTTGGTGAAATGCCGCCAGCGCGCCTTGAGCGAGCCGTCAGCCATGATGGACCGGACAAACACTCGCGGGCGAGATTAGCTTGTCGTCGCCCTTGATGGCGGTGGCGTTGGCCGGCAGGGCGCGGGGCTCAATGATCATCGGCAGGCGCTCGCCGGGGCGGAGCGACAGGCGCGACACCGGCTCCACCTTGGCGCCGGGGGTGAGGCGCAGCCGGAAGGACTGGCCCAGCACCGCCAGGCAGAGCACCGCCTCGGTGATGCCGAATTGCAGGCCGGCGCAAACGCGGGGGCCCAGGCTGAAGGGGATGTAGAGATATTTGTCGACCGCCGGCGCCCCCGGCAGAAAGCGCTCGGGGATGAAATGGTCGGGCTTTTCCCAATAAAGCCGGTGGCGGTGGAGCAGCCAGGGGATGACGGCGACGATGGCGCCTTTCTCGACCTTGCGGCTGCGGATCTTCTCCGCTTTGGTCGCCTGCCGGGTCAGTAGCGGGATCGGCGGGTAGAGCCGCATCGCCTCGTCGATCACCGCGCGGGTATAGACGAGGTCGGGTACGTCTTTCAGGTTCGGCAGGCGGTTGCCCAGTACCTTTTCCAGCTCGGCATGGAACTCGTTTTCCGCCCATTCGGCCTGGGAGAGCAGGAACCAGCACCAGGCGAGGCAGTTGGCGGTGGTCTCATGGCCGGCCATGAAGATGACGGAGGCCTCGTTGCGGATCGCCTCATGGGTCAGCGGCTTGCCGTCGCCGTCTTTGGCGTCGAGCAGCATGCCGACAACGGAATCCTCGGCATCGCCGCGCCGCGCCCGGGCGCTTTCGATCACCTCGTCCAGCACCGCGATGATCCGGTTCTTCGACTGGCGGACGCTGCTGGGCTGCATGAAGCCGGGCCGGAAGTCCGGCATGCCGGCGAAGGAGAGCAGGCTGATCGTGTCGATCTGGCGCTGATACTCGGTGAAGCTCTCGATGATCGCGCGGGCGCTCTGCCGTCCCAGCTCGCGGCCGAAGATGGTGCGGCAGATCACGCCGGCGGTCATTTCGGCCATTTCGGAAAGCGCGTCGATCTCGCTGCCCGGCGGCAGGGCGCGCCAGCGGTCGCGGGTCTCGGTCGCGACCTCCACCATCATCGGGGCGAAGTTGGGCAGGTGCTGGCCGTGGACGATGGGGGCGACGATGCGGCGGCGGGTTTTCCAGACCTCGCCGTCGCTGATGAACAGCCCGTCGCCGACCAGCGGGCGCAATATCTGCCGCATCTGCGGGCTCTTGCGCTCGAAGCTTGAATTGTCGGTGACGAAGGCCTGGCGCACCGTGTCCGGGCTGGTGCAGATGGTGACCTGCCGCGCCAGCACGCGGGTCTGCATCGTCTGGTATTCGAATGCCTTGTCTTCCCAGATAGCGATGAAGTTCTCGCTGCTGCGGCGCAGAAGCGCGATCGTCGGCAGCGCCTTGGCCGGGCGCGGCGGGAACGGGGGAATATAGTCGGGCACGCCTACTCGTACTGAAGCAGGAAATTCTCCGCGCCGCGCGGGGCAGCGCGCCGCACGGGATTGTAGAATGGCGACAGGACCTTGAGCAAACGGGGCAGGGCGAAACGGTTGAAGCGTTTGCGGTAGATTTTTTCCGACTGGATCGAGGCCTCGCGCTCATCCTCTGTCATCCGCGCCCGGTCGAAGGCGAGCAGCGCGTCGCTCACATCCCGGCCGAACTTGCCCAAGTGCCTCACCGCCAGGAAGAAGCCGCCGAGCCGCGAGAAATAGCTGAGCGGGCCGCCGAATACCGCCGTATGAACGTCGAAGCAGACCGAGCGATGCTCGTACTCCTCGCCCAGATGCCATTTCCATAAGTTGACCACGCGCTCGTCGGCACCGGCCAGCAGATCGTCGATATGGGCGAAGAAGAATTCGGCCTGGATGATCCCCAGGCTCTCGAAGCCCTCGCAATAGGCGGTGTTGAAGCGCAGCGACCTGGTGGCGAGGAAATCGTCGTAATCGGCCTGCAGCTTCGCGCCGATCGGCTTTACCGCCTCATAGCCGGCATCGTCGATCCTTTGGTTGAACAGGCGATGCTGGCGGTAATGGTTGGATTCCTGTTTCACGAACAGGTCGATATCGTCGCGCAGCCCGGCGTATTGCGGCCCGGTCAGAACTTCCTTGGCGCGCAGCATGACCCGGTTGAGATAGGTCTCGACATATGGCAGCGACAGCGAGCCGGCATTGGTGATCTGGGCGAATTCGGCATTCGGGCACCAATGGGGCAGGGCGTCCTCGAATTTCAGTCCCGGCTTGCGCGGCTTCATGGGCCTATCCCCTGTTTCGCGTCGGCCCTCGTCTTGTCGATGAAGGCCTTGATATCGGCCAGGATCGGCGCGCGCTCGCGGAACATGGAGGTCAGCGCGATGATGATGTCGATATGGTCGGCGCCGGGATAATAGCGGTCTTCGACCCGCCCGCCCAGTTCCCGCATTTTGTTGGCCAGATTGTGGGTATGGTAGGGGCCGACCGTCGTGTCCGTCTCGCCGTGCAGCAGCAGCAGCGGCGGGGCGTCGGCGCGGGCGTAATGGATCACCTGGGTCAGCGCCATGTCGGGCACCACCTCGAAGATCGGCTTGATGTCCTTGCGGGTGATCGGCAGGAAGTCGTAGGGGCCGGAGATGCCGATGCCGCCGGCGAGCTTTACATCGCCGACGCCGGCCTTGGCGAGATAGTCGCGGTCCAGCACCAGCATGATGGCGATATAGGCGCCGGAGGAATGGCCGGAGAGGAGGATGCTCTTCGGGTCGCCGCCGTAAGCAGCGATGTTGCGCACGGTCCAGGCCGTGGCTGCGGCGCCGTCCTCGATGAAGCCGGGATAGGTGACCTCGGGATAGGTGCGGTAGTTGGGCACGACCACGACCGCGCCGGTGCCGGCCAGCGCCTGGGCGACGAACAGGAAATCCTTCTTGTCGCCGTCCTGCCAGGCCCCGCCATAGAAGAAGACGATTACCGGTGCATTCGGGGCCACGTTCTTCGGGACATAGATATCCAGCCGTTGCCGGGGTTTGTTGCCATAGGCGATGTCGCGCGTAATCGTCAGGTCCCGCGTCGGGATCGTCGCGTTCAAGAAATCGACCGGGGCGCAGCCGACCAGCGTCGTCAGCATCAGGCCGATCCCGCCGAACAGCCGCAGCACGCCGAAATAGGGACGCAAGATCAGCATGCGGTCGGGCACGAGAGGAACTCCAGGCGGGACGGGGCGATGAAAACAGGCGGGGTCAGGCGGAGTCAGGCGGGGGAAGCCATCATTTCGTCGCTGGTGGCGATCAGCGCGTCGAACAGCGGCAGGAAGGACACCGGCTCCTGCGCGCCGGCCAGTGCGTAGCGGCGATCGAAGATGAAGTAGGGCACGCCGGCGATGCCGCTCTGATGGCCCAGCGCATCGATCGAGGCGACGGCATCGGCCTCGTCGCGGCTCTGCAGAAAGGCAAGCGCGGCGGCGCGGTCCAAGCCGACCGCGGCGGCGATATCGGCCAGCAGGTTCAGATTGCCGATATCCTTGCCCTGCTCGAAGAAGCTGGAGAACAGCCGGTCGGCCAGCACATCGTCATGTTTGCTGCGGGCGGCGAGCCGCATCAGCCGGTCACGGGCCATGGTGTTGGGGATGCGCTCGATCCGGTCCAACTTGAAACGGGAAGCCGCCTTGCCCCCGGAATTCGGCAGCCTCTGCTCCATCGCCACCAGCCGGTCGAAATCGCCTAGCTTGCCCAGCGAATATTGCCGCCGGCCGATGCCCTCGGGCGGGATTTCGGGGTTGAGCTGGAAGGGCTGCCAGACCGTCCGCATCGAGAGCTGCGGGCGCAACTCCAGCGCCCGCGCCAGACGGCGGCGGCCGATGAAGCACCAGGGGCATGAGAAGTCCGCGAAGACTTCGATCAGCATCCTTAACCCTTCGAATATGGCGACTCAGGCGAGCCGAGCTTGAGTATAA
>CAZNNJ010000365.1:0-6117 GCA_964574305.1 uncultured Rhodospirillales bacterium
GAGTAGCCATGGGCTGAATGACTCGCCATCCCGGACATCCCGGCACCGGGAGCCCGGCGGGAGGCTTGGGCATACATCTCAACGATCCCGTCCAGCTCGGCCACGTCGAGCTGTCGCGACGGCACCGAGGTCGAGGCGCCGAGCACCACGCTGGGCCCCACAGACTGACTGCCGCAATAGAGCCAACCCAGCGATTCCGGCCCCGGATGGGTGATCTGCGGTTGCACCTTGGCGCCGTATTGATGCAGCCGGTCGGTCAGCCGCCGGTGCCCCTCGATATAGGAATCGTCGCCCAGGGTCAGGGATTGCGGCTGGTATTTTTCCTTCACGTCGACGGTGCAGACCTCAACCGTGATCAGCCCGACCCCGCCCTTGGCCCGCGCCTCATGGAAGGCGATCAGCCGCTCCGACACGGTCTGGTCGCCATTGCCGTAATTGGTGGTCATCGGCGACAGCACGATGCGGTTCTTCAGCCGCATTGGTCCGATGTTGATCGAAGAAAGCAACTTCAAGATAAAGCCTATCGCTATAGTTAGATGCCGCTGACCGACCGCAGATGGCCAGGCCGTTAACCGGTCGAACCGACCCGATGCCAATGACGTTATGGATTCAGCAGTTGCGTCGTTTTCCCGGTCGCCTCGAGCAACGCGCCGTCAAGCCACCTCGGCTTCTCCGACGCCACGCTAGTCAACGATACATAAATTCGGCGACCGCCAGGATTTCCGCGCGGTCTTCCGGAAGTATGACGCCCTTGGAAATCGCGTCACCCAGCTCCGCCTCGAATTTGCTGAGATATTCGGCCTTTCCGCCAGGGTAGAGCTTCGTCAATTGCTCGGCACTGAACGCCGCGCTGGAACCCCAAAGCTCAAGGCGGCGGTCGCTTTGCCCGAAACCCGAATGGACGGCGGTCGGCGCATCCATCCAGGGCGTGCGGATGCCGCCCAAGGCGTTTCCGTTGGCATCGCGCCGTGCGACCGGAAGGCCGGACTCGTCGACCTCCATCCTCGGCGTGCTTGCCGGCGGCTTCCCGGTGGACACCCATTTGTCGAGCGCGACGAGTGCGGCTTCGAGAACATAATGCTGCTGTGGGCCGGCATTGACCGACTTGGTCAGCGGCATCCCGAAAAGGTCGCTCATCGGCGTGAACGCCTTTGCCAGTGTCTGCGGCGAGGCATCGCCCGAGTCCAGGCCGCCCATCAATGTATAGGTGTCCGCATGGGCCGCGCCCACGACCTCCCACGTGCGCTGATGCGCGGTATCTGGCTGCCGCGCGTCGAGATAACCGACGCAGGTCGGCTTTCCGTCGATTGTCGTCGTGAAGAGGAGGTCGGTCTCGGTGATGAATGTCAGCACCGGAACCCGCAGGTCCGGTCGGAGCGGCGCGGCCACGAACGTGTTCGGCAGCGATGACTTGGTCTTGATGTCGGCGCGGAACTGGCCGTCGATGCCACTCTGCTTGCCGAAGCGGGAATGGATGAGAAAGCCGTCGAATACGCGCGCCACCGGATCGACCATGTTGACATAAGTCGTGAGGAATCCCGCCGACTGGGACTCGCCGATCGCGAGGACCCGCTTCGGCTTCAGCGGTCCGAGCAAGTCGGGTGTACGGTGCCGGACGAGCGCGCCGGCCTGACTGAAGATGTCATAGGAAAATTCGTCGCCGGGATGATCCAGGGCGGCATAACGCTGCGCATCCGCCTCCTTGACCGGCTTGAGGCCGCTCTCACTGATGCCATGGCCGTAGAGCCCGGCCTTCTGCACCGATACCGCCATATAGGCATAGCCGCCGCGCACGATCTCGCGATGAATGAAATTCCAATCCGGCGCCGCGTCGGCGCTGCTGGTCACGTTGTTCCATTCGACGACGACACTGCCGTTGAACCGACCCGGATCCTTCGGGCGAACGACAACGACGCGGGTGGTGTAAGGCGCGCTCCCGGAGACAGTGATGGACGCGTGCTGCCCCTGCCCCGCCGCCTGGTAGGACTTGGCGGTCCCGCTCAGAAAATGCTCCTCGATCACGTAGCCGTCGGGCACGCGATCGAACACGTCGGCCGCAATCGCTATGCGCCCCGGCAGTGCAGGGCCCAGTGTCTGCGCTGCTGCCGGTAAACTCCCCATGGCAATCCCCATCACGGCTGCGGCCAGGAGCGTCCTGGCGGAAAATGGCGTCTTTGTCTGCGAGGCACGTAATCGATCGGATCGCTTCCCAGCCGTCCGCATGAAATCATCTCCCCTCATGCGGCCCAGTGCTCGGCCACGAAGCGGCGGGTTTCCCCAGCCAATTCGGCATCCTCAGGCGCGCCGCCGAAGCCGGCATGCGGCATGGCCTCGAAAATATGCAGCTCGACCGGAACCGCAGCCCGGCGCAAGGCCCGGTGCATGCGCACGGTGTTGGACAAGAACAGGTCCCGCGTGCCGGCCTGAAGGAACGTCGGCGGAAAGCCTTTGGTGAAGTCGCCAAACAGGGGCGACAGGTACGGGTGCGCCAGATCATGGCCCGCCGCATAGAGCAGATTAGCGTTCGTCAACCGGCGCGGCAGCATCAGGTCGACCGTCTGATTGGTCTCGAAGCTGTCGCCCGACTCTGTCAGGTCGAGTTCGGGCGTCATCAGCACGGCGGCGGCGGGAAGCGGCAGGCCCTCGTCGCGAGCACGCAGCACCGTCGCTGCCGCCAGATTGCCGCCTGCCGAGCTGCCGCCGATGACGATCCGACCCGGCGCATAGCGCTTGAGCAAAGCGCGGTAAGCAGCCACGCAGTCGTCCAGGCCCGCCGGATAGGGATGCTCCGGCGGCAAGCGGTAGTCGACCGCGTAGCACCGCACGCCGTGCAGGTCGGCATGCATCCGCGCGACGATCTCACAGAACTCGCCCCCACCATGGACCAAGGCGCCTCCGTGGATGTCGAGATAGGCACGGTCATCGGCGCCTGCGTTCTCGGGGGTCGCCAGATAAGTGACGGCCCCGCCGAGGTCGATGTTCTGCGACCTAGCCTTTAGAAGCGCGGCTGCCGGAGCGATCATCGCGTTCAGGGTTTGGGCGGCGGCCGCCTTGGCCGCCAACCATCCGGCCGCATCGTCAGGCGCCGGCGAGGCGGCCCAGGCGCTCATCGGAATTCCATCCGGACCGACAAGGCGTGCCAAGTAGGCCCGCGCCTCAGGACTTACCGAGGTGGGGACCGGCACCACGCGGGCCTCGACGCGTACACCCGCGTCAACTGGTTCGGTCATATTTGCGCTCCTTCACAATTTGGCGCAGCGGTCGGTGCCGGCGGCTCAGGCCTTGTAGATTTTCGTCACCGGCAATGTGATGCGGGATTTATGGTCGGGGCCCATGTGGATGACGTTCGTGGCCTTCTTCGCCGTGTCGTAATTGTCCAACCGGTCCCAGGTATTGGTGTGTCGCTCGAAGCGCGGCCAGTTGCTGCTCTGTACGAGCACGCCGATACGGTGTCCCTTGTTGAAGACGAGCGCCGTCGACCAGAGGTCGATGGTCAGCGGATAGACCTTCCCCGGCTCGGTCCGCGTCTGCGTGAACCCGCCTTTGTAGTGCCGCAGACGCGTGCCCTGGTCGCGAACCAGCGCCTCGTTGCCGTCCGGATGGATATCGATCAGCTTGACGATGAAGTCGGTATCCTCGGCATCGGTCGAAACGAAGAGGTCGACCTGGAGGTGGCCGACGATCTCGGTCGCGAACTCCAGAGGCTCGCCGACGAAACGCAGGACATCAGGGCGGTTGCTGACCGGCCGTTGATCGAGCGGGCCGCTGTCCATGGCGAGATTGTTTCCGCCGGCAGACGGCACCGCGTTGTTCGGATCATAGACATAGCTGAGCTGACCGGCGGCCTTGGCCGGTTTCCCATCGAGCTTCCCGTCCGCCTGCAGGTAAAGCTCCGTCGCCATCGATTTCGGCGGCCAGATGTCGCTTTCACGCCATTCGTTTCCGGGCGCCTTCGGGTCGAAGGTATCGCCCATCAGGTAATAGCGCACGGAGGGCTCGGACATGATGCCGTTGTCTTCGCCCTTGAGCCAGTGACCGAACCAGCGCAGCGCCATCTGCGGCGGGACGAACGGCCCGCCGGGATCGTTCGGGAATTTGACGCCCTTGACCGCACCAAGATGGCCGCAGGCCGTCATGATCAGCTTTTGGTTGCCGCGTGCCGGTTTGTCCCCCTTGGCCTGGAAGTTCGTGTAGGCATCGAGGACCGGTTGCAGGTGAATATCGAACCAGCCGCCCAGGTGGATGAACGGGACATTGATCTTCGAATAGTACTTCCGCAGGTCGAGCTTCTCGTCATCCGGCCCAAGTTCCGCGATGTGCGGCACCTTCGGGTCCGGATTGGGAAGGCCCACCGTCTTGTTCCACTGTCCCGCGCCGTTCTCGAGGAGGATTCCACCTGGAAACCGTGAAAGTGTCGGCGCGGCATTCCGGCAGCAGAATACGGCGGCCGCCACTAGGTGGGGCGGCCGCAGCATCGCGGCCTCGTAGGACACGATCCCCATCGCCGAATCGCCGGTCATGCCGATCTTTCCGGTCGACCACGACTGAGTCGCAAGCCACTCGACGGTGTCGTACCCGTCCTCCATGTCGTTGGCCCAGGGCTTGTAGACCCCTTCGCTGTCGAACCTGCCGCGGCAATCCTGCACCGCGAAGGCAAATCCCGCCTCCGGATAGAAGTTGAACAGCTGGTACATGAAAGGCTGGCGCCGGCTATAAGGCGTCCGCTCCAGGATCACCGGCCACGGACCGTCGCCCTTGGGCAGATAGACATCGAGCGCGAGCTTCACACCGTCGCGCATCGGCACCATGAACGTCTTCGCCACCATCGGCTCCTTGAGCGGAGGAAGGTGCGCAAGCGCGTTCAGATCCGGTCCGGTTTGCTGGGCCGACGCAACCGAGGCCATCAAAGGCGCCGCCGCTGCGCCGAGAAGGAACTGACGCCGGGAGGAACCACGCCGGCCCGAGCCGTTGTCACCAAATTGCGCATCGTCGCTCATAGCCCCGGATTTCCTTCCCAAATCTTCGCCGTCGATGGTCGATGGCAGGAATTATTCGAGAGCGCAGCCTGATTTTACAATTGCATAATTGTGATCAATTCATAACGCCACCGCATCAAATTATGATGGCCGGACGCTTTCCGACAATGACCGGCCTGCGGCAGAGTTAGAGTTTGCCAAGATATTTCAATATCCTAACCCCCCTTACGATCTTAATGGCGAAAGGTCGCGCGCCGCGTTTGAGAGCCGACTCTCGGCAACGCTTGTCGCCTCGTCGCGGTTTGCAATCCTAAAAACATTTCGATACGAATGTTTTATGTCCGCGGTTCCACTTCAACACCGAAGCGAATGCTATGGCGCTCGATGAAACCCTGCTCTTCGTGTTCATGCTCGCCGCCTTTCTGGGGTTCCAGCTCATCAAGCGGGTCTCTCCCCTGCTGCACTCGCCACTGATGTCGCTGACCAACGCCATCTCGGCGATCGCCGTCGTCGGAGCGATCACCGTTGCCGGCGAAAAAGGGGCCACCCTCTTCGCACAGGTATTGGGCTTCATCGCCATCATGGCGTCAGCCATTAACCTGGTCGGCGGTTACCTCATCACCGACCGGATGCTGAAGATGTTCAAGAAGCGGGGTCGCGGATCATGACCGAACACCTGGTCCAGTTCTCGTACCTGACGGCCTCCGCCCTCTTTATTCTGTCGCTGCTCTGGATGAGCCATCCGACGACGGCGCGGCGCGGCGTGCGTGCCGCCGAACTCGGCATGCTGATCGCCATCGTCGGCACGCTCGTCCGGCACGAGATCGTCAATTACGAGGTGATCGCGCTGGCCTTCCTGCTCGGGTCGGCGATCGGCGTGCCGCTTGCCTATTTGATGCCGATGACGGCGATCCCGCAGCGGACCGCGCTCTCGCACGCGTTCGGCGCGCTCGCGACCGGCCTCATCGGCACAGCCGAGTATTTCCGGCTGACCGGCGCCGCGGAAGCGCCGTCGAGCGTAGTGCTGGGCGCGCTGATCGTCGAGATGTTCCTTGGGTTTCTGACTTGCACCGCGAGCCTGATGGCCTTCGGCAAGCTGCAGGAGATCCTGCCCACGCGGCCCATTGTCTATCGCGGCCAG
>CAZNNJ010000366.1:0-5609 GCA_964574305.1 uncultured Rhodospirillales bacterium
CGCCTCGTCAGCCATGTCCTTGGTGCCGGCCCAAATACGGCCGGCTGAATCCGCCTTTCCATCATTCATCCGGTTGCCGGGCAGATGCGGCTCTGGATTGCCGATCGGTCGAATGCGGATGGGGTTGATATCCAACTCCGCAAATCCGCTCTTGAAGCCCGCGATAAAGCCGGGAGCGGTCGATCGCTCCACGACCCAGCCGATGGGCTCGGGCATAGGAAAGCGTGTGATTACTCCGTCGGTCAGCGACATTCGGTTAAGCGCCGGGCCAAGCAGATCGACCCAATACAAAGCGTTGTCCCGTCCCGACCAGAGCGGGCCTTCCCCCAGGATATCGCGCTCGGCCCGTGGGATGACGGTCCACGCGATCATGCTTGCCTCAGATGGAGGTCCATAGTCCGTTCCTGGCTCCCATTATGTTCGATCCTGACGGCAGTACAGCCCTATGTGCGCAATCCACGCCAGGCCGCGGTGAAAGCAGCGGCATGCTTACGGGCCGTGGCTGCGTCGATGCCGGCCTTATAGACCGCCGATCCGATCCCAAATCCTGCCGCCCCTGCTCGGACATATTCGCCCATTGAGTCGGGGTTGATGCCGCCTACCGGGAAAATCGGCATGGCACCAGGCAACACCGACTTCATTGCGCGCAGCACGTGCGGCGCAACGGCTTCGGCGGGAAACAGCTTCAGCACATCCGCCCCCGCCTCGATCGCAGCGAAAGCCTCGCCCGGCGTAGCAAAGCCGGGAATTGAAATGAGGCCACAGGCTTTGGTTGAGCGGATGACCGCAGGGTTCGCATTGGGGGATACGACGAATTCCGCGCCTGCGCCGCGAACAGCCTCGACGTCCGCAGGTGTGAGCACCGTACCGGCTCCAACCAGCAGTTTCCCGCCAAAACGATCACGAATTCGCCGGATGCTTGTCAGGGGATCCGGCGAATT
This sequence comes from uncultured Rhodospirillales bacterium, assembly GCA_964574305.1. Lineage (GTDB taxonomy): Bacteria > Pseudomonadota > Alphaproteobacteria > BOG-932 > Roseiterribacteraceae > BOG-932. The sequence goes on from CAZNNJ010000366.1 coordinate 942, forward strand.
CAGCGGGATTTCCAGGCTGAGAAAACCTGCCTCGTCCAGCGCGGTGGCAATGTCTACCGCTTCTGCGGGCTGAATGCCGCGAAGAATCGCGATCAGCGGCATCTCCGACAGCACACGCTGCCACAAAGTCTCTTCGATCATCATTCGACCTTCAGGGTTCGCATCTGCCAAAGACGCCACAGTCCGCGTACTGTGGTCTCGCGCGCATCGACGCTCTCAACGCGGGAAAGACCCGCCGCAGAAATGGCAAGTTCATAGAGGCGGCTTAGGGCAGGGGTGGCGATAACCAGGATGGGTGAGCCCGATTGTCGCCGAAGCGCGCCGGCGATCTCGCTGCCAATCAAGAGCCCAGATAAATACGACGAAAGCGCATTTGACGGTCGATTATCGAAGAGGCCGCTCGTCCGCACGCTGAACAGCAGGTTGAGCAGGTTTGAATCCCCGGAGCCACGACGGGCACCTTCAAGAAACGCATCTTCGTCACCGTCTTCGTCCGTGTCGTTCATCAGCCAGGCAAGACTCGAGCGATTGCGCAACAAGTCGTAGATCTCTCCCGTCATGAAAGTCCGGAAGTCCTCAACTCTGCCGTCCTCAACGACTGCCCATTTGCTGTGTGTTCCCGGAGCGACGACCAGGTAACGGCCGGCAGAGGGCGTTCCACCTAGAATCTGGGTTTCCTCGCCACGCATGATGTCGTGTCGCCCATCGCCTCCGAAGGTCGAAATGCCGCCTATGATGAATGCGGGGCCGCAACTCGTGTCTAGCTTGGCTAGACCCTGGATCAGATCGGTTAGTCGCGCGGGGCAGGCTTGATAGGAGACTTCTCGCCAGCCTTGCCGGCTGCCAATCATGCCGCACATCAGTATCGGCAGCGCGCCGGGCGAAGGTTGCCAATCGGCGATCAGTGTCCGCAGCGCAGAATCAAATTCTCCGTTGCGGATAGCGGCGATCCCGAATTCGGACTGGCGGCATTCCAGGAGGCTACCGTCGCCGCCGATGCGGAAACCGCGCAATTGCGTGGTGCCCCAGTCGACCCCGATCAAGGCAGTCTCCGCGCTCTCGTTTCCGCTCATTGCAATGGCCGCCTTTTAGTGATTGTCGCGGGGCAGCCCTTTGGTCTGCGCAATCCGCTGGTATTTTTCAGCGCCCTCCAGAATCGCCCCAGTATCGAGCTGACCGACGAACCGACGCTGGATTTCCTGCCAGGGTGTCTGAGCGGCGGGGTAGGGATACCCACCATCCTCGTCTAACGTGCGGCGGCGCTCTTCCAACTCCTCCGTCGAAACCAGAATATTGGCAGTGCCGCGGATGAGATCGATCCGGAGGCGATCTCCCGTACGGACGAGAGCAAGCCCACCACCGGCGGCCGCCTCCGGTGAGGCGTTAAGGATCGAAGGCGATCCGCTCGTGCCGGATTGCCGGCCGTCACCGATGCAGGGAAGGGCATGCACGCCCTCGCGGATGAGATAAGCGGGTGGCCTCATATTCACGACCTCGGCTGCACCGGGGTACCCGATCGGGCCGGCGCCCCGCATAATCAGTAAGGTGTGCGGCGTGATCTCGAGCGACGGGTCGTCAATCCTTCGGTGGTAATCTTCCGGGCCGTCGAAAACCACGGCACTCCCTTCGAATGCATCGGGGTCGTTCGGGTCGGACAAATAGCGTTCGCGAAACTCCGAACTGATAACGCTGGTCTTCATGATTGCAGCATCGAAAAGGTTTCCGCGCAACACGATGAAGCCCGCGTCCTCCTTCAGCGGATCTGAGATCGGGCGGATAACCCGTTCATCAGTAATCCGGGCGGCGCGGCAGTTCTCACCGACGGTCCGTCCGTTCGCAGTGATCGCATTTTCCGCGATAAGACCCGACTCGATTAGTTGGGCGATCACCGCAGGCACGCCGCCGGCGCGATAGAAATCCTCTCCAAGATATTCGCCGGCTGGCTGCAGATTAACCAGAAGCGGGACTTTGTGCCCGCAGGTCTGCCAATCGTCGATGGAGAGTTCCGCCCCCACATGCCGTGCGATCGCCGCCAGATGGATGGGCGCATTGGTCGATCCGCCGATGGCGGAATTGACAACGATAGCGTTAAGGAACGCTGCGCGGCTCATGATATCCGAGGGCTTCAAGTCCTCTGCCACCATGCCGACTATCCGCTTGCCTGTGCGGTAAGCCATTTCCTGACGGTCTCGATAAGGAGCCGGGATCGCAGCCGAACCGGGAAGCTGCATCCCGAGAGCTTCGGCGAGCGAATTCATCGTCGTCGCCGTCCCCATGGTGTTGCAGTAGCCGGTTGAAGGGGCCGACGAGCCGACCAATTCGATAAACCCTGCGTTGTCGATCTCGCCGGCAGCCAGCATTTCCCGAGCCTTCCACACAATCGTGCCTGAGCCCGTGCGCTCACCCTTGTGCCATCCGTTGAGCATTGGGCCGACAGAAAGCGCTATTGCTGGGATGTTCACGGTTGCCGCCGCCATCAAGCAGGCTGGGGTGGTCTTGTCGCAACCGATCATCAGTACGACGCCGTCGATCGGATAGCCGTATAAAACCTCGACGAGGCCGAGATATGAGAGATTGCGATCGAGGCCCGCCGTTGGTCGTTTCCCAGTCTCCTGAATCGGATGGACCGGAAACTCGAGTGGGATGCCGCCAACTTCCCGGATGCCGTCTCGTACCCGCTCCGCGAGTTGGAGGTGGTGACGATTGCAAGGCGATAGGTCCGATCCTGTCTGGGCGATCCCGATGATCGGCCTTCCCGACTGGAACTCTTCGAGGCTCAACCCGAAGTTCAGGTAACGCTCCAGATAAAGCGCCGTCATATCGATATTGGCCGGGTTGTCGAACCACGCCCTCGAACGGAGCGCAGGTCCGCTGCCGGGCTTTGCTTGTGTCATTTCCAGTTCGCTTCGTTTGAAGCAGACATCGCGGCCCAACGGGCTATGACGGCTGTTGACGTTCCAATCTTCGATATATACTCAGACAAATGAGTAGGCGCAACCGAACGAAAGAGGGAAGGGCATGCCGCTACCGCTCCAGACTGTGGGCGAGCCCGTGGTGGCCGCAGCAATCGCCAATCCTGCGCGTTACAGGCGCGCGCTTACACTTCTCGCCAGCCTCTTTTTCATCTGGGGCTTTATTACCGTCATCAACAACACGCTGCTGCCGCATCTGCGTGCGGTGTTCGATCTCAGCTACACGCAGACCACGCTTTTGGAGTCTGTCTGGTTCATCGCATACTTCGTTGCGTCCCTGCCGTCGGCTTGGCTGATCGAGCGCGTCGGCTATCAGCGCGCCATGGTTGTCGGACTGCTCATCATGGCGGGCGGCGCGCTGGCGATGATCCCCGCGGCTCGGATCCCCTCTTATGGCGTCGTGTTGGCCGCATTGTTCGTCATCGCCAGCGGCATCACCCTGCTTCAGGTCGCGGCCAACCCATACGTAGCCGTGGTGGGGCCGCCGGAAACGGCGTCTTCGCGTCTTAATCTGGTGCAGGCTTTCAACTCACTCGGAACAACGTTGGCGCCTCTTTTCGGCGGCTATCTGATCCTCGGCCGGTCGGCGTCCGGCCGATCAGTGGATGGGGGTCAGCTTTTGACGGCTGCCGAAAGACTGGCCGATGCCCGATCGGTTCAGCTTCCCTATCTCATCGTGGCGCTCGTGCTTGTGCTTTTGGCGGTCGCGATCGCTCGTTTTCCGTTGCCTGCGATGGGCGCGGCTACCCGCCGGACCGCCAGGGCCGAACGGAAGAACCAATCGCTTTGGAGGCACAGGAACCTCGTTTTCGGAGTGCCGGCGATGTTCATTTACCTGATTGCCGAGATCGGGGTCTCGAACCTGTTCATCAATTTCGTGTCGCAGCCGAACATCGGAAATTTATCGCACGAACAGGCCTCGCATTACCTTTTCCTGCTGTGGGGCGGAATGATGGTTGGACGGTTTCTCGGCAGCTTTGTAATGCGGACCGTGCCGCCCGAACACGTCCTCGCTGTCGCCAGTGTCGGTGCTGGCCTCGTCGTCCTCGTCGCAAGTCTTGGCACCGGACACGCCGCGATGTGGGCGTTAATCGCCGTGGGCCTTTTCCATTCGATCATGTTCCCGACGCTTTTTACCCTAGGCATCCGCGGTCTTGGACCGCTGACCGAGGAAGGTGCCGGCCTGATGATCATGGCGATCGCGGGAGGCTCGCTTGTCGTCGTGCAGGGCGCGTTGGCGGATCGTTACGGTTTGCAAGTCTCGTTCCTGCTGACCGCCGCATGCGAGGCCTATGTGCTCTTTTACGCGCTTTGGGGCGTGCAGGCGGAGCGGCCCCGCCTTTTTCGTCGCCGGTGAGTAACCTCCAGCGTTGCCAACCTGGTGGCTACTATATATGTCTGAGTAATAGTGAACGCAGCACCTTGGCTGATCGCGCATGACCCGTTCTTGGAAAACGTTCTCTAAATTGAAGACAGCTGAGGCTTCCGCCAGGCAGGCGTCACGCAGGTCCGTGCGATTACCTATGCTCACATACTGCAGGATCGGACTGCGGTGGGCAGTTGTAAGGTGAAGCCAGTCCGCATCGCGCTGGTCGGCATGGGCAAGATCGCCCACGATCAAAATCTGCCTTCTATCTCACGTTACAGCGGTTTTTTGCTGACGGGTCCGGTTGATGCAAACCACCAAAAAGGACGT
>CAZNNJ010000366.1:5619-6110 GCA_964574305.1 uncultured Rhodospirillales bacterium
GGCACGGGAGACACAAACACCCAAGAGTGCGTTGGCGTTCCTACCTTCGAGACGCTTGAAGCACTGCTTGAAAGCGACCTGCAGGTAGACGCGGTAGTGCTCTGCACACCCCCTCAGGTTCGCTACGCTCTTGCTTCATCCGCGCTTACACACGGCCTTCACGTGTTTCTCGAAAAACCACCCGGTACAACCGTGGGCGAGGTGGAGGCTCTTAGAGCGGCGGCGGCCAAGCAGGGGGTGACTCTTTTCGCGAGCTGGCATTCGCGGTTAGCTCCTGGTGTCGAGCCAGCTCGCGCCTGGCTTATCGGTCGGCGGATCGAGCATGCGTCGGTGATTTGGCACGAAGATGTTCGGGTCTGGCATCCGGGACAGTGCTGGATATGGGAGCCAGGCGGATTAGGCGTGTTCGATCCCGGCATCAATGCTCTGTCGATCCTCACGCATATTATTCCGCACCCGCTTTTCCTGACCCAGGCGACACTCGCCTTTCC
>CAZNNJ010000367.1:0-6105 GCA_964574305.1 uncultured Rhodospirillales bacterium
GACCAGTGCAGCGGCAGGCCGATCAGGCGCGGCGACACGGCGGGCAGGCGGCCGTCTGGTGCGAGGAAGGTGTGCGCCAGCGCGTCGACAGCCTCGTTGGGCGGGTCGTCGGCGACGAAGTGCCGGGCCAGCTTGGTGGCGATATGGCGGGCGGTGGCGGGTCGGCCGGCGAGGTCGTTCATCACCGCCACGGGTTCGTCGGGCCCGGCTTCGCGGTAGGTCTTGCCCATCACCGTCTTGTCACCCGGCTCGTGCACGAAGGGGCGATAGCGGAATTGGCCGGAATTGGGCTCGTGCTCGTTGGCGATCGACCAGCCGGTCAGGATCTTGGCGAGCTCGGTGACGTCGGTCTGGCTATAGCCGCCATCGACGCCGACCGTGTGCAGCTCCATCATCTCGCGGGCGAGATTCTCGTTGAGGCCGCGCTTGGCTCTCTGGCCGGCCTTCGAGTTCGGGCCGACCGAATAGGCGCTGTCGAGATAGAGCAGCATCGCCGGATGGGCCGCGACGGCGACAAGCAGTTCACGGAAATTACCCAATATGTTGGGCCGGATCGCCTCGTTCTCGAAGCCGATGGCGACGGGCGCCACGACCGGCCGCTGGATCGAGACAGTGAAATGGTTCGACCAGAACTGCACCAGCCGCTTGCGGAAGGGCTTTGTACTGCTGGCGGCGTCCAAGGTGCGCTTGGCCGCCGCGGCGCGGAAATCCTGCTGAAGCTCCTTTCGCATCGCCTTGGCGGCATCGGCGTCCGTCTTGTGCTCGCGCCGCGCCTCGAGGAACTGCGACAGCTGCGCCGACGAGGGTGTGCCTGCGGCCGGCGGAGCCTCCGGGGTCAGTTGCTCCCGCAGCCAGCCGCGCGGGTCCTTCGCGATGGCGTCGAGCTCACCTGGCCGCGCGCCGAAGCCGAAGCGGTTCGCAGCGACGGAGGCTGCCTTGAGATCCAACATTCCAGTCAATGTCCGATGGGTCGACGCCCGGATACACGCAGCTGTTACGCGATACCCTGCGGTGCACTTTCCCCAGGCCCTGGCGCTCAGCCGACCTTCATCGTTTTCAGCGCCGCTTTGCCGATGGATTGTTGTGAATTCAACAGCGGAGTCCACGGATCGTCCGGCATCCGGGCCAGCCGGCGCGGCATCGTTTCGACCGTGAACTGGCGGGGATCGAGCACCGGCATCGCCTCGCGCCAGTCGAGCGGTGTGGCGACCGGCGCACCGGGGCGGGCACGGGTGGAGTAAGGGGCGACGGCCGTCGCCCCGCCACTTCTTTTCAAGCGTGGTGTTCCGGTTGTATTCTGGATTTATCCGAAACGGTTCCGAACGAAATGTCAGGTACGGGCAGCGATATCGATCTCGACGGGCGGGTCGCCCAGCGGCTCTGCCGGGGCGTGCGCCGGCTTCTATGGGGGCAGCGCTATGCCTCGATCACCGAGTTTCCGCTCGCCAACGGCCGGCGGGCCGATATTTTCGGTGTGACCGACGGCGGCGACATCGCCATCGTCGAGGTCAAAAGCTCGGTCGTCGATTTCAGGACCGATCAGAAATGGCCGGAATATCGCGCCTATTGCGATATGTTCTATTTCGCCGTGGGCGAGGATTTTCCGCAGGAACTGATTCCGGACCATTGCGGCCTGATCGTCGCCGACGCGTTCGGCGCGGCCGTCATTCGGCCGTCACCGGTCGAGAAGCTGGCGACGCCCAGGCGCAAGGCCCTGATCCACAGCTTCGGCCAGCTGGCGGCGGCGCGGCTGCACCGTCTGGAAGACCCGATGCTGGGCGGTATTTAGCCCAAGGCAATCCGGCCGCTCTCGTAGCGGCCGGAAAGCTTTGGGACCAGGTCAGTGCGTGTTCGCGAAATGTATGCCGGCGTCGATCTCGCCGATCGCGCCCTGGATCAGCTCCATCGCCTTGGCCTTGTGGCCGCCCTTATTGTCGGCGGCGGCCTGGAGGAGCCCGAGGGCTTCCCTGAGCGCGGCCTTGGCCCGCTCCATATCGGGCTGCGGTTCAGCCGCGGCCGGCTTCGCGGCGGCGATCAGCCCGGCGGACAGCACGCCCCCGGTCGCCAGCAGGCCCAGTTCGCGGCGGCTTTTCATCTCTGACATGGTACTCTCTCCTCAGGATATGCGGATTTGACAAATTACGTCAGGAATCTCCCGGCCTGATCGGGTTCGTCAAGACATGATCGGCGGCCTGCAATGAAATAGCGCCGTTAGGCGGTTGTTCCAGTCCCGCGTTCCCAGCGGCGGCCGGGCGCACCCGGGGCGGGAACCGATGCCGCCCATATGTGTGAATCGGCAAACGGCCGATCCTGGTGGTCCGCGGATCGCAGTGGATCGTGGCCAACCTTGATCACGGCATGCCGCCGACGGACCAGCTGATGCAGATGCAGCGGCAATCGTCTTCGGGTGACTTGACGGCGCGGCGGGTTTTCACCGAATTACTCCGGCAAAAGCATCATGCCGGGGAGGACCGATCATTTTCACCTACGATTCCACCAGCCGCACCATCGAAAGCGCCGCCGGGCGGCAGCATTATCATGAGGCAGGGCCAGGGTCGGGACTGGGGCCGGTGCTTTTGCTGCTGCACGGCTCGGGGCCGGGCGTTACCGGCTGGGCCAATTTCGCCGACAACCTGCCGGTCTTCGCCCCGCATTTCCGCACGGTGATCCTCGACCTGCCCGGCTATGGCGGCAGCGACCCGGCGGAGGGCATTCCGATGAACGCGGCGGCGGACGCGGCGGTCGCCTTCATGGACGCGGTCGGGATCGACAAGGCCCATATCATCGGCAATTCCTTCGGCGGCCTGGTCGGCGCGCTGGTCGCGGCGCATCATCCCGAGCGGGTGAGCCGGTTCGTCACCATCGGCGGCATCGGCTTCGGTCTGTTCGGCGCTTTCCCGGGCGAGGGCATCAATCGGTTGACCGAGTTCGCGGAGGACCCGCCCCGTGAAAGGCTGGCCGCCTGGTTGCGCTCGATGGTCTATGACCAAAGCCTGATCACGCCCGAGCTCTTGGAGGAACGCTTCGCCCAGGCGACAGAGCCGGTGACCCTGGCGACGACCCGCAGGCTCTATTCCCGCGCCGGAGTGAGGGCGCTGGTCGAGTTGGTCCAGGGGCCGAACGCCACCAACAGCTTCGCCCATCTCGCCCGCATCCAGGCGCCGACGCTGATCTGCTGGGGCCGCGAGGACCGCGTCAGCACCCTCGACCGCGCCCTGGTGCCGCTGCAGCTGATCCGCAACTGCGAACTCCACGTCTTCCCCAATTGCGGCCACTGGACGATGATCGAGCACAAGGCCGAATTCGAGCGGCTGGTGCTGGAATTCCTGACACGGTAGTTCGATTAATTCTCCGTCATTGCGAGCGAAGCGAGGCAATCCAGGGCAGTTAGCCCCATGCCGGAGCCTTTGGCTCTGGATTGCTTCGGCGCTGCGCTCCTCGCAATGACGGTCAGTTTCGCTTCTTCTTCCCCGCCGCCCATTGCCCGGCATGGATGACCGCGCCATCGGCGGCATAGAGCGTGCCCTGGCCGTCATAGCGGCCGTCCTTGAAGCCGCCGACATATTTGCTGCCGTCCTTGGCAGTCAGCGTGCCCTGGCCGTTCTGCGCGCCGTTCCTGAACGCACCGACGTAGGAGCCGCCGCCGGCATAGGTCAGCGTGCCTTGGCCGTCCGGCCTGTCGTTCGCGAAGGCGCCGGCATAGACGTTGCCGCTTGGTGACGTGAGCGTGCCCTGGTCCAGCTTCCCGTCCTTGAACGTGCCCTTGTACTGGTCGCCGTTCAGATAGGTCGCCGTGCCCGGCCCCTCGATCTTTCCATCCTTGAACGTGCCGGCATATTTGGTGCCGCTGGCGAAGGTGGCGGTGCCGGGGCCGTTCAGCTTGCCGCCATGGAACTCCCCGGCATATTTGTCGCCGTTGAGCAGGGCGAGCGTGCCTTGGCCCTCGCCGTCGCGCGGGAATTCGTCGGGAATCCGCCCTCCGCCGCAGCCCGACAGCAGCAGGACGGCGGCGACCGCCGCGGCCGTTCCGGCCTTCTTCAGCCTCGTCATCGCCAGCCCCGTCATCGTCTTGGCCTATTCCGGCGCCTGGCCCTTATAGACCGCATCCATCGCCTTCTGCCCGTACATCTGGACCATCAGGTCGGTCATGTCGGGGTTGCGGCGCAGCTCGTGTCCGCCGTCGATGGCGAAGCTCTGGCCGGTGATCCAGGCCGAATCCGGCCCGGCCAGGAAGCGCACCGCCTTGGCGATATCCTCCGGCTCGCCACCGCATTTGCCCAGCGGCGTCTGCTCGGTATAGCGGTTCAGATAGGTCTCCTGCTCGAACATCATGCCCGAGGCATCGGTGCGGGTCAGGCCCGGGCGCACCGCATTGACCCGGATATTGGCCGATCCCAGCTCTTCCGCCGCGGCGCGGACCAGGCCCTCCAGCCCGCTCTTGCCGGCATGATAGGCCGAGAGGTAGCGGAACGGCATCTTGCCAACATTGGACGAGATGCAGACGATCGACCCGCCTTCCTTCATCATCGGCGCGCCATAGCGCATGGCGATGAAGGCGCTGGTGATGCAGAAATCCAGCGTTTCGCGCACCGTCTCGGCATCCAGCATCAGGAACGGCTTGAACGGCCCGCCGCCGACCAGCGGCACGATGACATCCAGCCGGCCGCGCAGCGCATGGGCCTTGTCCAGCCCGGCCCGCACGGCGTCGACCTTGGTGGCGTCGCCGGCATGGATGGCGACCACAGCGCCGGGCGTCTCTGCCTCGATCTCGGCTTTTACCTTCGCCAGCGCCTCTTCCCGCCGGCTCATCAGCAGCACGGCGGCTCCGTCCGCCGCCAGCAGCCTGGCGCTGGCCGAGCCGATCGAACCCGAGGCGCCGGTGATGAACGCGGTTTTCCCCGCCAAAGGTTGCGTTTGCATGTGATGAATTCCCCTTCAAGGACGGGCGGGTGCCGTCGTGGATGTTGTGGTGCGCATAGCTCCACGGGGCGGGGCGCGCCGTCAAGGCCGGCTTGCGGCCGACGCAGGGCGAGCAGTTTTGTCCGCCGCTTTGCGCGGTTCGGCGGGTTCGGCTTTCGTTGAGCATCACCGATGCCTGGGCTTATTCTCAAGGCATATCGGCGGGGAGGACCAGGCCATTGGGGAAACGCAGCCATATTCCGAGGGCGGGGCGAATTCGCCGATGGCGACCGAGGATCAGAAGGCGATCGAGCGGGTCGCGCTCCAGCTGCTGAAGGAGCCGGAAGTCCAGACAATGATCGCGGACACGGCGCGCGAGATCAAAGCCGCCGTGCCGCACGGGCCGCTGTCGGCTGCGATCTTCGATTACGAGTTCGAGATGATGCGCTGGGTCGCATTGCTGGCTTCGATCAATATCGATGCCGACCACCCGCGCATCCATGCCGTCAGCCTCTATCCGCACCAGACCGACGGCGTCGACATCTGCAGCACCAAGGCGCTGCATCCCAGCCCCGACTATATCTACCGCCTGGCGCCGGTCGACGATTCCGCCCGCTTCGTCATTCATGGGGTGAAACCGCCCGAGGGGCCGCTCGCCTTCGAGTTCTCGCTGATCGGGTCGAACGAGGCGACGCAGGGGAATCTCTCGATCGGCGACCTCAAGATCGCCGCGGACGGCAGCTTCACCATCACCGTCGATCCCGAGCCGGCGAATGGGCGGCCCAACCATCTGCAAAGCCAGGCCGGGGCGCAGCAGCTGATCATCCGCGATATCTTCGACCATATCGAGCGCCAGCGGCCTATGAAACTGACGATCGCGCGGCTGGATCCTCCGAAGAAGCCGCCGCCGACGATCGCCGACATCGTCAAGGAAGTGCCGAAACAGATGACCAAGGCGATCCGCGGCACCATGGCGGTGACCGCGCATATCAACAAGTCGCCGGTCAACGCCCTGCCGGCCCCAGCCTTCTTCAACGCGGGCGAAACTCTGGTCACCCAGGCCTATGCGATGGGTCATTTCAAGCTGACCGAGGACCAGGCCTTCGTCATCCACATGACCATGGGCTCGGCCGGCTATGCCATCGTGCCGGCGACCAACTATTGGGGCGGCATCGGCGATTTCCTCAACCACCGCACCTGCCTCAG
>CAZNNJ010000368.1:0-6053 GCA_964574305.1 uncultured Rhodospirillales bacterium
TCAGCGACCACATCGGCTTGCCGCCGCGCCACATGCCGCCGTCTTCCCACTGCACCCCGGCCAGGCAGCCTGCGGTCTGGTCGTTGCCGGGCAGCGGGGCGCGCGGGCCGGTCTCGTGGCCGCGCGTGTGGCAATAGATCAGGTCCGGCTTGATCTGCTTCAGGCTCTCATAATCGATGCCCAGCCGTTCGGCCGCGTCATAGCGCATATTGTGCTGGACGATGTCGGCGGTCTTCACCAAGTCGTGCAGGATCGCCATCGCCCGCGGGTCCTTGAGGTTCAGCGCGATCGAGCGCTTACCCCGGTTGCAGACATAGGCGATGTGGTTGCGGTGCCAGTAGGTGTCGTAGAGCGCGTTGACCTTGATCACCTCGGCGCCGAGGTCGGACAGGATCTGCGTCCCGTACGGCCCGGCGACGGCGAGGCCGAGATCGAGCACGCGGATGCCGTCCAGCGGCGCCTCCAGCGGCTTGCCGATCCGCGCCGGGGCCGGCGCATCGTTCGCCGAAGCGGCCTCGGCCTTCACCTGCTCGGTATGCTGGCCGACGGCAGGGGAGGGGCCTTGGATGCAGGCTGGATTCTTGCTGAGCTTGTAGGTGATGCCTACCTGGCGGATCGGCCCGAGCTCCGGGTCGTTCACCTCGGCGACGCAGCCGTCCGCCAGCATCAGCGGATCGCACAGCGCCTCTTCCGGCGGGCGGATTTCCTGCATCGTCATGCCGGCGACGGCGGCGGCCGCGACCCAGTCCCTGGCGGGGAATTTCTTCACCCGCTCGGCCATGATCGGCTGGTAGTGGGACATGACCAGGAATTCCTCCGGCCCGGTGCCGAACCGGTCGGGGTCGTTCTGGACGGTCAGGTCGGGGTTCGAATTCAGCGTGTCGCCTTCCGACGCGGTGATCAGGAAGCGCGGATTGGGCACCCAGTTATGGACCCAGCGCCCGTCCGAGCCTTCGAAATGGCCCTTGGGCGCGCGGCTGTTCAACACCCAGGTGTCGAACAGAGGCGCATCGATATTCTCAGCCTTCTGCATCGCCCCGCAGGCGGCGCAGAACGCGCCCTGCATCAGGCTGGTTTCGACCCACTGGCCCTTGCCGGTGACGTTGCGGGCGCGCAGAGCCGCGCTGATCCCGGTGGTGGCGGCATAGAAGGCGCCGATCGAGGGGAAGTGCGAGGCCGGGAACAGCGGCCCCGGCCGGTTGGCACCCTGCAGCCAGTCGGCCGGAATCTCGACCTCGCCGAAGCGATCCTCGCCGCCGGTCGCCCGGGTCAGCGCCCCCTGCGGCCAGCCGCGATGCTCCCAGTGCATCGACAGGCGGGCCGCGACCAGCGCGTCATAGCCCGGCCGGTCGGCCCATTTGCTGTCGCGGCCATAGGCTGTGATCGAGCAATAGACCAGGCGCGGATTGATCGCCTTCAGCGTGTCGTAATCGATGCCCAGGCGCTTGGTGACGCCGGGGGAAAAGCTCTCCACCAGCACGTCGGCGCCCTTCGCCAGCTTCAGGAACAACTCGCGGTCGGCAGGCGCCTTCAGGTCCAGCACGGCGCTCCGCTTGCCCCGATTCCAGGCCTTGTAGCCCGATGACCCACGGAACGGGTCGCCGCCCGGCGGCTCGATCTTGGTGACCTCGGCCCCGTGATCGGAGAGCAGCATGGTCGCCATGGGGCCCGAAATACCCCATGACAGATCCAATACTTTGATGCCGTCTAGAACGCCTGCCATGTCGCGCTCCGGTCTTAAGAGTTCAGGCCGAAGGTGCGCACGCCGTTCTCGTAGACTATCTTGCGGCGGTCGGCCTCCGGAATGCCGGCGGCGGCGAACTGCTCCTTCACCTGCCGCTGCGAGTTGGGCCAGCAGGTGGCGGGGTGCGGAAAGTCCGTCGACCAATAAAGGCAGTCCGGCCCGAAATAATCATAGGCCGCCTTCAGCCCCCGCGGCTCATACATGAAGGTGACACCCATCTGGCGCTTGAAATACTCGCTCGGCAGCAGCTTCACGCCGGGGAACTCGTAATGCTGGTGCATCCGGCCATCCATGATGACCTCGAAGAAGAAGGGCAGCCAGCCCAGCCCCGGCTCGACCAGGATGACCTTCAGCTTGGGAAAGCGCTCGAGCGTGCCGGTCAGGATCCAGAAGGCGATCGGCTCGGCCATGATCATGCCGGGCATGCCGGTGAAGATGCCCTTTTGCGGCGTCGGATCGCGGCCGAAGATGCTCCACAGATACTTCGGCACCTCCAGGTGGTTCAGCACGGTCAGCCCGGCTTCGGAGATCGCGCCCCATAATTTGTCATAGCGTGTGTCCTGTACGTCCGGCAGGCCGTGCTCGGCCGGGAAGGGCGTGATCTGGACGCAGGTCGCGCCGCGCTTGGCCATGCGCTCGACTTCCTTGACTGCGAAATCGACATCGAACAGCTGGATCTGATAGGCGGTCAGCAGCCGCTTGGGGTCGACGGCGGCGAAATCGGCCATCGAATCGTTATAGCCCTTGAGGCATTCCTTCCAGTCGTCGCCCAGCAGGAACGGGGTGCATAATTTGGCGCCGCCGACTTCGGGAAAGATCACCTCGGACTGCACGCCGTCGCGGTCCATCGCCTTCAGCTTGGCATGCGGCTCGAAATGGCCGGGGTCGCTGGCGGCGTCCATGTCGACGAAGTCTTCCATCGACAAGCCAGGCGCCCCCTTGCGCAGTTCGGTGGCTTCGTAGTCGGCCATCTTGCGCGACGCATCGTCCCAGCGCGGCTTCAGCCGCTCGGGCAGGCGCGCCTTGACCCAGTCATCGGTGAAATGGACATGCGAATCGCACGAGACCAGGAGTTCTTGTGCCGCTGCGGTCATGTGATGTCTCCTAAGGTTACACCCGGTACGCCCTTCGCCGAGGGCTGAATCCCTGGCGGCGGTAAGCCGCTATTCCGCGAATTTATTGGCCGGGATGCTCCCCGGCGATACCGGAACGACTCAATCGACCTACGATTTTCTGACAGGGCTCATGGTTGTTGTGCCCAGCAGCGCCGGTCGGACGAACGGCCACTCCATCACCACTTAGAACCGTCATGCCCGGGCTTGACCCGGGCATCCACGGGGTGCCGAAGGTGCCAATGCCCGGCTTTCGCACTAGCGGGGCCGCGTGGATGGCCGGGTCAAGCCCGGCCATGACGATGGCGGTGGCAAGACAGCCAGCGCCTATGTCCGGTCAATGAACCTGCTCCGGCCCGCCCGTCATCCGGCCGCGATATTCGCGTGGGCTGATTCCGACCCAGGACCGCACGGCGCGGACCAGTCCGTTACGCTCGGCGAAGCCGGCGCGGAGCGAAACTTCGCCGATCGGGATATTGGGTTCGGCCAACCATTTGAGGATCACCTCGCGTCGCACCTCCTCCTTCAGGGCGCGAAAGCTGATGCCTTCCTCCTCCAGCCGGCGGCGCAGCGTCTGGCTGCTCATGTTGAACTCCGCGGCCAGGTCCTCGATGGTCAGCAGCGCCTCGGTCTTCACCAGGCATTCCTTCATTTTGATCTTGATCAAGGTTTTCCAGGAACGGTGGACGCCGGGCATCGACACCAGGTCGATCGTCAGCCGAGTGAAGAGCTGGGTCACCTCCTCCCGCGTACGGATGATGCGGCGGCGCAGGAACTTGGCCGGGAACCGGACCTGGGCCTGCGGTTGGAAAAAGCGGCAGGGACCCCAGAAGGCCTCGGCATATTCCTCCGCCTCGACACGCGGCCCGTGCGGGAAATCGACCGTCGCCACCGGAATCTCCTCGCCGATCATCCAGCAGGAGAAGCGCGGCCAGACCATCAGCCACCATTCCGTGAGGAAATTGTGCCGATCCAGCGCAGGCTGGGCCAGGGTCAGCGCGATGGTCGCTGCCTCATCGTCGGAAGCCAGCGAGAATTTGATGCCCTCGTTCACCAGCCCGTAGAGGCCGAAGGCGCGGTTCAGCGCGTCGCCCAGCGTATCCTCGCGGATGATCGTGTCGAAGATGAAGGGCAGGGTCGTGGCGCGGCAAGGCGACGGGGTGAAGCCGCAGAATTCGTCGTTGAGCGTGGCCTTCACCGCCCGGCTGATCCGGCCGAACGTCTCGGGCGTCACGATGTTGGCCTGGGGCGGCACCGCGCTCCGCGGTACGTTGGCGGCGCGGCAGAGCTCGTCCAGCGCCAGCCCCCGCGTCACCGCGGAGTCGATCAGCACGCCGGTATAGTGCGCGATCAGATTCGAAGTCCCCATCTTCCTCCTCCCCCAGCGGCCCCCTCGTTTCTTTTGAGATCGGCCGCCTGCCGCCTAACGGCGCAGTGTCGCCCCGCCGCCTAGCGGCGCAGCGTCGCTACGAATTGCCTGACGATATCGGCCGGCGCGACGGGCCCGTCATAGTCGTACCAGACAGGTATCCAATTGATGGCGCCCAGATAATGGCGCTGAAAAATCCGCCGGTCGATGCTGTCGGGCAGCGGCAGGTCGGCGATCACCTTGTCCATCATCCGCTCGAACCGGTCGCGCTGCGCCACCAGCGCGTCGCGCACCGTCTTGTCCAGGCCCGGCGGAAACAGCGGCGTCACCAGCACGCGGAAGCCGGACCGGTCCAGCATCGCCTCGACATGGGCGATGGCCGCCGCCTCCAGCCGCTCCCAGGGGCCGGCGGGAACCGCGATGGCGCCGGCCACGGCGTTGAAGATTTTGGCGATGCTCGCATCCTGGACCGCGATATAGAGGTCCTCCTTGGAGGCGAAATGGTAATAGAGCGAGCCCGACATCATGCCGGCGGCGGTGGCGATATCGCGGATCGAGGTCGCCTCGAAGCCCTTCTTGGCGAACAGCTCCGACGCCACGGTCAGCACCTGGCGGCGGCGGGCGGCGGCCCGCCCTGCATCTTCTCGTTCAATTGCCTGTGCTGTGTCCGCCATGCCCCAACGTTCTTGCATTTTCTAACGCTCGTTAGATAGGTTATAGGCAACAGAGTCTGAAAAGAACAACCGATTTTCTCTGGGGAGGCTCTCGTGACGCCGGAAGAAGCCGAAGAACTGTCCATGTTCCGGGAATCGGTCCGCCGCTTCGCCGAACGCGAGATCGCGCCCAATGCCGCGCGCTGGCGCAAGGAAGGCGTGGTCGACCGCGATCTGTGGCGAAAGGCCGGCGCGGCCGGGCTGCTCTGTGCCGCGATCCCTGAGGACTATGGCGGCGCCGGCGGCACCTTCCGCCATGAGGCGGTGATCATCGACGAGATCTGTCGGGTCAATTTCCCCGATTTCGGTGCCCCGCTGCACAGCGCCATCGTCGCCCCCTATGTCCTCCATTACGGCACCGAGGAGCAGAAGCAGCGCTGGCTGCCCCGGCTCGCCACCGGCGAGTTGGTCGGCGCCATCGCCATGACCGAGCCGGGGGCGGGATCGGACCTGCAAGGTATCCGCACCCGGGCGCTGCCCGACGGCAACGGCTATGTCGTGAACGGCCAGAAGGTCTTCATCACCAACGGCCAGACCGCCAATTTCATCATCACCGTCGCCAAGACCGACCCCGAGGCGGCCGGGCGCGGCATCTCGCTGATCTGCGTCGAGACCGACGAAGTCGAGGGTTTCCGGCGCGGGCGCAACCTGGAGAAGGTCGGTTTTCATGCCCAGGACACGTCGGAACTGTTCTTCGACGATGTCCGCGTGCCGGCCGACGCCCTGCTGGGCACCGAGACCGGCAGGGGCTTCGCCCAGTTGAAGGAGCAATTGGCCCAGGAACGGCTGATCGTCGCCATCCAGGCGGTGGGGGCGATGGAGTCCGCCCTGGCGATGACCGTCGAATACACCAAGGAGCGCCAGGCTTTCGGCAAGCCGGTGTTCGATTTCCAGAATACCCGCTTCAAACTGGCCGAGGCCGCAACCGAGGCGAGGATCGGCCGGATCTACATGGATTTCTGTATCGAGGAGCTAGTCGCCGGCCGCCTCGACGCCGTAGCCGGGGCGATGGCGAAGTGGTGGCCGACACAGAAACAGTGCGGGGTCATCGATGAATGCCTCGCGCTGGTCGTCGGCCACCGCTCCAGTGTCGAAATCCCCATCCCCACCCTTTT
>CAZNNJ010000369.1:0-6046 GCA_964574305.1 uncultured Rhodospirillales bacterium
ACGATGGCTGGCTGCGCACCGCCGACAGCGGCTGGCTGGACGACGCAGGCTATCTGTTCATCGACGGCCGGCTCGACGACGTCATCGTCCGCGGCGGCGAGAACATCTCGCCCGGCGAGATCGAGGATGCGCTCCGCGCCCATCCGGCGGTCCGGGACGCCGCCGTCTTCGGCCTGCCCAGCGAGGAATGGGGCGAAAGCGTCGCCGCCGCGGTCGTGGTCGAGGGCGAGGCGGACGCCCAGGCGCTGAGGGACTGGGTACGGGGCCGGCTGCGCTCGACCAAGGTGCCGGAGCAAATCCATTTCCGCCCGGCGCTGCCCTACAACGAGACCGGCAAGCTGCTGCGCCGCGCGCTCAAGGCGGAATTGTCACAGACCTGAAAGCCCGATGGCGAATATCGGACTTGCGCGCCTGGCAAAATTACTGATAATTATAATCATAAATATGCGGATATCGACCGCGACGCGTTCCAAGCTTCCTGGGAGGACGTGATGATCCAAGCCATACCGGTGGCTCCCGATCTGTTCGAAGAGACCGACGACGGTGTCTGCCTGATCGGCGGCCGGCGCCGGGCGGACGGGCGCTATGTCTTCCCGCTGCCGTCGGGGGCCTCGGCCGCGCCGTTCGAGCGGGTCAGGCTCGGCCGCACCGGGCGGCTCTGGTCCTGGACCGTCCAGCGCTTCCGCCCCAAAAGCCCGCCCTATGCCGGCCCGCCGGAGTCCGAACCGTTCGTCCCCTATGCCGTCGGCTATGTCGAGCTGCCGGGGCAAGTGATCGTCGAAAGCCGCCTCGCGGTCGGGGACTTCTCGACGCTCCGCCTCGGCCTGCCGATGGAGGCGGTGGCCGAAACCTTCGCCGCCGGCGCGGACGGCAACGGGGTCGCCACCTATGCCTTCCGTCCGGTTGCGGAGGCAGGGCGATGAGCGACGTCTATATCGTCGGCGCCGGCATCCATCCGTTCGGCCGCCACAAAGGCAAGACCGGGCTCGAGCAGGGTATCCATGCCGCCCGGCTGGCGCTGGCCGATGCCGGGGTCGACTGGACGGATATCCAGTTCGCCTTCGGCGGCTCCGACGCGGCGGGCAATGCCGACGCCGTGCTGCCGCATCTGGGGCTGACGGGCATCCAGTTCATCAATGTGAAGAACGGCTGCGCCACCGGCGGGTCGGCGCTGCTGTCGGGCTGCTGGGCGATCAAGTCGGGCGAGTTCGACCTCGGCATCGCCATCGGCTTCGACAAGCATCCGCCCGGCGCCTTCAATCCCGATCCGGAGGATTGGGGCCTGCCGCGCTGGTACGGCGAAACCGGCCTCATGCTGACCACCCAGTTCTTCGGCATGAAGATCCAGCGCTATATGGCGCTGAACGGCATCACGTCCCAGACGCTGGCGCTGGTTGCCGAGAAGGCATTCGAGAACGGCGCGCGCACCGACCATGCCTGGCGGCGGGAGCCGATCGGCGCGGACGCCATCCTGGCCTCGACCATGGTCTCCGACCCGCTCACCAAATTCATGTTCTGCTCCCCGGCCGAGGGCGGGGTGGCGCTGGTGCTGGCCAGCCCGCGGAAGGCGCGCGAGCTCGGCCGCACCGGGGTCAGGCTGCTCGGCGCCACCGTGCGCACCCGGGTCGACGGCTCGTTCGAGGTCTTCTCCCCGTCGCTCGACATCGAACGCGGGCCGAGCCCGACCGAGCTCGCCGCCAAGGCAGCCTATGAGATGGCAGGGCTGGGGCCCCAGGATATCGACATCGCCCAGATACAGGACACCGAATCCGGGGCTGAGATCATGCATATGGCGGAAAACGGCTTCTGCGCCCATGGCGAGCAGGAACGGCTGGTGCGGGACGGCGTCACGCGCATCGCCGGCGCCCTGCCGGTCAACACCGATGGTGGTTGCCTCGCCTGCGGCGAGCCGATCGGCGCCTCGGGGCTGCGCCAGGTCTATGAGAACGTAATGCAGCTGCGCGGCGCGGCGGGCGCCCGCCAGATGTCTCGAACGCCCCGCACCGGCTACAGCCAGGTCTATGGCGCGCCGGGCATCTCGGCGGTCTGCATCCTGGGCGCCGGGTAGGCCGGCATGATGCGTCTTTCCGGCAGGTCGGCGCTGGTCACCGGGGCGGCGCGCGGCATCGGTTTCGCCATCGCCGAGCGTTTCGTCGCCGAGGGTGCGCGTGTGCTGCTGACCGACATCGACGCGGCGGAGCTGGCGCGGGCGGCGGCGCGGCTCGACCAGCCGTTCGCGGCGGCCGATGTCGGCAGCGTGGCCGAGGTCACGCGCATCGTCGATCTGGCCGCTACCCGGTTCGGCGCGCTCGACATCCTGGTCAACAATGCCGGCGTGACGCACAAGGCCGGCCTGCTCGACCTGACCGAGGCGGCGTTCGATCAGGTCATGGCGGTGAACCTCAAATCGGCCGTGTTCGCCACCCAGGCCGCCGCTCGCCACATGATCCCGCGCATGTCCGGCGCGATCGTCAATATCGCTTCAATCAACGCGGTGCTCGCGATCCCCGACCAGATTCCCTACTCCGTTTCGAAGGCTGCGCTGAAGCAGTTGACCAACGTCACCGCGCTGTCGCTGGCCCCGCACGGCATCCGGGTGAATGCGATCGGCCCGGGCACGATCCTGACCGAGATGGCGCGGCCCGGCCTGTCCGAGCCCGGCATGGAGGCTCTGGTTCGGGCGCGCACGCCGCTGGGGCGCTGCGGCCTGCCGGAAGAGATCGCCGCGGTGGCCGCCTTCCTGGCCAGCGACGACGCCTCCTACATCACCGGCCAGACGATCTATCCCGAGGGCGGCCGCCTCGGTCTCAACTACACGATGGCGGACGATGATCGCGCAAGTGGCTGATACCGGGCAGGCGCTCCAACCCTATCTCGCCCGCGCGCTCGGGTGCGGCCGCATTCTAGGCTTCGCGCCGATCTCCGAAGGCCAGTCGAACCCGACCTACCGGCTGGAGACGGAGGCCGGGCCCTATATCCTGCGCAAGCAGCCTCCCGGGCCGCTGCTCAAGTCCGCCCACGCGGTCGACCGCGAATACCGGGTCATGGCGGCGCTGCGCGACACTGACGTTCCGGTGCCGCGCGTGGTGCTCTATTGCGCCGACGCGGCGATTCTCGGTACGCCGTTCTATCTGATGGAGCAGGTCGCCGGCCGGGTCTTCCGCGCCTCGGATCTGCCTGAGATACCGGCGGCCGAGCGGGCCGCCTATTACGGCGCCTCGGCCGAGGCGTTGGCGCGGCTGCACAGTGTCGACTGGGCGGCGGTCGGCCTGTCCGACTATGGCCGGCCCGGCAACTATTACGCCCGTCAGATCGCCCGCTGGGCCAGCCAGTGGCAGGTATCGCGGCAGCGCGACCTGCCGGCGATCGAGCGCCTGATCGAATGGCTGCCGCGCAACATCCCGCCCTCCGACGACACCGCGATCAGCCATGGCGACTACAAGTTCGACAATCTGATCTTCCACCCGACCGAGCCCCGGGTGGTGGCGATCATCGACTGGGAATTGTCGACCTTGGGCCACCCGCTGGCCGACGTCGCCTATAGCTGCATCCGCTGGCATGTCGGCCCCGACATTTTCGGTGGCCTGGCCGGGCTCGACCTCGCCGCGCTCGCGCTTCCGTCCGAGGCCGATTATGTCGCCACCTACCGCGCGCTGGCCGGCCGTACCGACACGGTCAGGCCCTTCCACATCGCCTTCGCCATGTTCCGCCTGGCCGTGATCATGGAGGGCATCCTTCAGCGCGCCCGCCAGGGCAACGCCTCGAACGCGGACGCCCATCGCGTCGGCCTGCAAAGCCGCATCGTCGCCGACACCGCCTGGGCGCTCGTCGCCTGAACCGAAGCAACAGGAGATACAGTGGAGTTCGACTATTCCGAGACGTCCAGGCGCGTGCAGGCCGAGCTCAAGGCGTTCATCGCCGAGGAAATCGCCCCGCGGGACGCCGAATGGCATCGCATCGCCGAGGGGCAGGGCATCTTCCCGCCGCCCTTCATCGAGGAGCTGAAGGCCAAGGCGAAGGCCAGGGGCCTGTGGAACCTGTTCCTGCCGGGGCTTGGATCCCACCAGCCGGGCACGCGCCTTTCCAACCTCGACTATGCCCCCTGCGCCGAGATCATGGGGCCGTATATGTGGGCGGTCGAAGTGTTCAACTGCTCGCACCCCGACAGCGGCAACATGGAGACGCTGCACCTGTTCGGCACGCCGGAGCAGAAGACGGCCTGGCTCGAACCGCTGCTGAACGGCGCTTTCCGATCCGCCATCTGCATGACCGAACCCGACGTCGCCTCGTCCGACCCGACCAACATCCACACGACGATCCGGCGCGAGGGCGACGAGTATGTGATCAACGGCCGCAAATGGTTCATTACCGGCGCCGCCGATCCGCGCTGCAAGCTGCTGCTGGTGATGGGGCTGACCGACCCTGAGCGCACGGACCCGCACCGCAGCCATTCCGTGGTGCTGGTGCCGATGGACGCGCCGGGCGTGACGGTGATCCGCAACCCCACCGTGATGCACCATCTGGCGGCCGAGGGGCATTGCGAGCTGACCTTCACCAATGTCCGCGTGCCGGTGACCAACCGGCTGGCGGGCGAGGGCGACGGTTTCACCATCGCCCAGGCGCGGCTTGGGCCGGGCCGCATCCATCACTGCATGCGCTCGATCGGCCAATGCGAGCAAGCGCTGAGGCTGATGGTGGAGCGGGCCGGCAAGCGCCAGACTTTCGGCAAGCTGCTGCAGGACCACGGCACGGTGATGGAATGGATCGCGCTGTCGCGCGCCGAGATCGAGCAGGCGCGGCTCCTGGTGCTGAAGGCCGCCTGGATGATGGACAACTACGGCGCCAAGGCGGCGCGCAAGGAGATCAGCCTGATCAAGGTGATCGTGCCGCGCATCCAGACCGCGATCTGCAACCGGGCGATCCAGACCTTCGGCGCGGCCGGCCTCACCCCCGACACGCCGCTCGCCTTCCTGTGGACCTGGGGCCGGGCGCTGCAGATCCTCGACGGGCCGGACGAGGTCCATCTGCGCACCATCGCCCGGCTCGAGATCAGGGACCAGGCCCGGTGAGCGCAGAGGCCCAGGCCCTGGATTACGCGGCGGCCGGCGACCGCGCCGCCGCGCGGATCGCCGGTATTGCGCCCGATACGCCCCGCCGCGATATCGGCGTCGTCGCGGTGATCGGGGCCGGCACGATGGGCGGCGGCATCGCCATGTGCGCCGCCAATGCCGGGCTGCCGGTCGTGCTGGTCGAGCAGGCGGCCGACGCGCTCGATCGCGGCATGGCGGCGATCCGGCGCAACTATGAGAATTCGGTGAAGAAGGGCCGGCTGTCGGAAGACGAGATGCAGCGCCGTATCGCGCGCATCCGGCCGACGACCGATGCGGCCCGGATCGCGCCGGCCGACCTGGTGATCGAGGCGGTGTTCGAGGATATCGCTGTCAAGGAAACCGTCTTCCGCATGCTCGACGCCACGGCCAAGCCCGGCGCCATCCTGGCCTCCAACACTTCGACCCTCGACCTCGACCGGATCGCGGCCTTCACCGCCCGTCCGCAGGATGTGGTCGGGCTGCATTTCTTCAGCCCGGCCAATGTGATGCGCCTGCTGGAGATCGTCCGCGGCCGGCAGACCGCCTATGACGTGCTGGCCACGGCGATGGAGCTGGCGAAGCGGCTCGGCAAGGTCGGGGTGCTGGTCGGGAACTGCCGGGCGTTCGTCGGCAACCGGATGTTCGACCCGTACATACGCGAGGCACAGTTCCTGGTGGAAGAGGGCGCCCGGATCGAGGACGTGGACGCGGCCCTGGTCGGGTTCGGGATGGCGATGGGCCCGCTGGCGGTGATGGACCTCGCCGGGCTGGACGTGGGCTGGCGGATCCGCAAGGAGGGCGGGTTCCCGGCGCCGCCGGGTCGCAAGCCGTATCAAGCGGAAGATCGGCTCTGCGAGCAGGGGCACTTCGGCCAGAAGACCGGGGCCGGGTGGTACCGCTACGAGGCGGGCAGCCGCACCCCGCTGCCCAACCCGGAGGCCGCCCGGCTGGCGGAG
>CAZNNJ010000370.1:0-6042 GCA_964574305.1 uncultured Rhodospirillales bacterium
CTCCGCGCTCGAGCGGCGCGTCGAGCGCGCGCTCGGGCCGACCTCCGACGGCGATGGCTCCCCGGGTCTGGGTCCCCTGGGAGGGGCAATTCGCCCAGAGCGCCGGCCTGTCGCAGATGACTTCGATCAGAACGCTGGGCAACACGTCGGTGACCCTGCAGTTCGAGCTCAGCCGCAATATCGATGCGGCGACCCAGGACGTGCAGTCGGCGATCAATGCCGCCGGCGGGCAGCTGCCGAAGAACCTTCCCAACCCGCCGACCTATCGCAAGACCAACCCCGCGGATTCGCCGATCCTGATCATCGGCGCCTGGTCCGACGCCCTGCCGATCGACAAGGTCGATGACTATGCCGACAATTTCCTGGGCCAGCAGATCTCGCAGCTTTCCGGCGCCGGCCAAGTCGTCATTTTCGGCGAGCAGAAGCCGGCGGTCCGCGTCCAGATCGATCCGGCGGCCGTCGCAGCCCAAGGCCTGTCGCTGGAGGATGTGCGCGGCGTGCTGGCCAGCACCACGACCAATGCGCCTAAGGGCAACATCAACGGCCCGTTCCTGGGTGCGACGATCGATTCCAACGACCAGATTTTCAAGGCCGACGACTATAAGAAGGTCGTCATCGCCTATCGCAACGGCGCCCCAGTCCATGTCGAGGATGTCGGCACCGCGGTCGACAGCGTCGAGAACACCCAGATCGCCGCCTGGGCCGACGGGCACCGGGGCATCGTGCTGGGCGTGTTCCGCCAGCCCGGCGCCAACGTCATCGAAACGGCCGACCTGGTGAAGTCGGAATTGCCGCGCCTGCGGCTCACGATCCCGCGGTCGATCCATGTCGAGGTGATGCAGGATCGCACCCTGACCATCCGCGCCTCGGTTTCGGATGTCGAGAAGACGATGATGATCACGATCACGCTGGTCGTGCTGGTGATCTTCCTGTTCCTGCGCAAGCTGTGGGCGACGGTCATTCCCGGCATTGCCGTGCCCCTGTCGCTGGTCGGCACCTTCGCGGTGATGTACCTGTTCGGCTACAGCCTGGACAATCTCTCGCTGATGGCGCTGACCATCGCGGTCGGCTTCGTCGTCGACGATGCGATCGTGATGATCGAGAACATTGTCCGCTATGTCGAGCAGGGCGACACGCCATACGAGGCGGCGGTCAAGGGATCGCGCCAGATCGGCTTCACCATCCTTTCGATCACCGTGTCCCTGATCGCGGTGTTCATCCCGCTGCTGCTGATGGGCGGCATCGTCGGGCGGCTGTTCCACGAATTCGCCGTCACCATTTCTATGGCCGTCATCATTTCGGCCTTCGTATCGCTGACGCTGACGCCCATGATGTGCGCCCGCTTTCTGAGCCAGCAGGAGGAGCAGCACGGCAAATTCTATATGACGCTGGAGCCCTTCTTCGACTGGCTGGTCCATGGCTATGAGCGGCTGCTGAAGATCGTGCTCAGGCATCAGAAGCTGACGCTGGGCGTTTTCTTCGCGACCCTGGCGCTGACCATCGTGCTGTTCGCGATGATGCCGAAGGGCTTCTTCCCGCAGCAGGATAACGGCCTGCTCTATGCCTCGACCGAGGCGGCGGAGAATATTTCCTTCAATGACATGCTGCGCAAGCAGGAGCAGGCGATGGAGATCGTCCGCGCCGATCCGGCGATGGCGACCGTTCCGGCGGCGATGGGCGCCAATGGCGGCGGCACCACCAATACGGGCCGCATGTTCCCCAGCCTGAAGCCGTTCGGCCAGCGCGACGTCAGCGCCGACGAGGTGATCGACCGGCTGATGCCGAAGCTGGCGACACTGCAAGGTTTCAAGGTCCATCTCCAGGCCCGCCAGGACATCACCGTCGGCGGACGCCTGTCACGCACGCAGTACCAGTACACGCTGCAGGACGCCGACAGCGAAGAGTTGGCCCATTGGTCGAACGTGATGCTCGAGAAGCTCTCCGCCATGCCGCAGCTGCTGGACGTCGCGACCGACGCGCAGCCCGGCGGCCCCAAGCTTGTGGTCAAGGTCGACCGGGAGACGGCGTCGCGCCTCGGCATCACGCCGCAGCAGATCGACGACACGCTGTACGATGCGCTCGGCCAGCGGCAGGTCGCCACCACCTTCACCCAGCTGAACCAGTACCACATCATCCTTGAGGCCGACCCCAGGGACCAGGCAAGCCCGGACGTGCTGAACCGGCTCTATGTGAAGTCGGCCAGCGGCACCCAGGTGCCGCTCGGCAGCATCGCCCATTTCGAGCGGTCGATCTCACCCCTGTCGGTCAGCCATCAAGGGCAGTTCCCGGCGGTGACCCTGTCGTTCAACCTGACACCCGGCGTCGCTTTGGGCGATGCCGTCGAGATGATCCAGAAGGCCGCGGTGGACGCCAAGGTGCCGCGCACGGTCCTCAGGTCCTTCCAGGGCAATGCCCAGGCTTTCCAGGCATCGCTGACGACCATGCCCTATCTGATCATGGCGGCGCTGGTCGCGGTCTATATCGTGCTGGGTGTTCTGTACGAAAGCTACATCCACCCGCTGACCATTCTGTCGACGCTGCCGTCGGCCGGCGTCGGCGCCCTGCTGATGCTGAGCCTGTTCGGCTTCCCGCTCGACATGATGGGGCTGATCGGGATCATCCTGCTGATCGGCATCGTCAAGAAGAATGCCATCATGATGATCGACTTCGCGCTGGAGGCGGAGCGGCATCAGGGGCTGCCGCCGCTCGAATCGATCTACCAGGCGGCGCTGCTACGCTTCCGCCCGATCATGATGACGACGATGGCCGCTCTGTTCGGTGGCATCCCGCTGGCGCTGGCGACCGGCGCGGGATCTGAATTCCGGCGGCCGCTGGGCGTCGCCATCGTCGGCGGGCTGATCGTGTCGCAGGCGCTGACCCTGTTCACCACGCCTGTCGTCTATCTTTATCTCGACCGCTTCAGCCTGTGGTTGCGCGGGCGTGGCGACAGCGGCAATCTGCCGATGCCGCGCAAGGAACCGCCGCTGCCGATCCGCCTGCCGGGGGCTGCCGCGGAGTAGACGTTTCTCATATAGACCGCTGACGGAGGCTTGGATGATCGACCTGTATTATTGGCCGACCCCGAACGGCCACAAGATCACGATCTTTCTCGAGGAAACCAGCACGCCATACCGCATCGTCCCGGTGAATATCGGGGCTGGGGACCAGTTCAAGCCGGAGTTCCTGGCGATCTCGCCCAACAACCGCATGCCGGCGATCGTCGACCACAGGCCGGCCGATTCCGGGCGGCCGCTGTCGGTTTTCGAGTCCGGCGCAATCCTGTACTACCTTGCCGACAAGATCGGGGAGTTCCTGCCGGAATCGCCGCGCCACCGCGTCGAGGTCTCGCAGTGGCTGTTCTGGCAGATCGGCAATCTGGGGCCGATGCTGGGTCAAAACCATCATTTCTCGCACTACGCGCCGGAGAAGATTCCGTATGCGGTCGAGCGCTACGTCAATGAGACCAACCGGCTCTATGGGGTGGCGGACCGCCGCCTGGCCGACCGCGAGTTCCTGGCCGGCGACTATTCGATCGCCGACATGGCGACCTATCCATGGATCGTGCAGTTCGAGCGCCAGGGCCAGGATCTGAACGATTTCCCGAACCTCAAGCGCTGGTTCACGTCGAGCCGGAATAGCGGGGCCGCCATCGGGGCCTATGAAAAAGGAAAGGCGATCAACACCGGCCCGACCGTCAACGCGGAATCGGCGAAGATCCTGTTTGGGCAGACCGCCGAAACGGTTCGCCAGGCCACAGCCGGCTGACAACAAAAAAGGCGGGTCCGAGGGACCCGCCTTCAATGCTTGGGTTACGACGAGGCGTCAGTTCAGCTTGAAGCTGAAGCGATAGAATGCCTTGGTCGGAACCGGCTTTCCGTTGACCATTTCCGGCGCGAACTTCCAGCGCGGGAAGACCTTCTGGGCGGCACCGGCGAAGCCGTAGCCCTCGGGAACCTCCGCGGTGATCTTGGGGTCGCCCACGGAGCCATCGGGCATGACGGTGAACTCGAAATCGACATAGCCGGAAATCTGCCGATCCTCGGCGCGGGACGGATATTCCGGTTTGACGATCGAGATCGGGTGCCGGCTGATCTTCTCGACCGGCTTCTCGGCCACCACCTGCGTCGGCTTTTCCCGCTTGAGATCGGGCTGAGCCGGGATCGGAAGATCCGGAACCGTGGTCGGGATGTTGGCGATACGCGGCGCCGGCGCCGGGATGAACAGGGGCTGCTGCACCTTCTGCTGCGGAGGCGGCGGAGGGGGCGGCGGCGGCGGCGGCGGCGCGACCATGTCGATCGCATGCTCCTCTTCCTTCGGCTTTTCCGCTGGGTGGAACGCCAGCGCATAGGCGAGATAGAAGAAGAGAAGGATATGTAGGCCTGCCGAGACGGCTATTCCTGGACGTACCTGCATTATTTTACTGCTTCATGGCCGACGAGGCTGATCTTGTAGAAGCCTCCGGATTTCAACTCGTTCATCAAGTCGAGAACTTTCCTGTAAGGAAGCTCCGCGTCGCCCCGGAGGAACAGCCGCGTGGTATCGCGCTTCGCTTCTGGAATTTCCGCTATGAGCTCACTGCCGACTTCCGACGCCGAGCTATACCGGCGGTCGCCGATATAGTAGCCACCAGACTTGGTCATGCTGATCCAGACCGGTGCTGCCGCCTTGCTTTCGGCAGGGGCGTTGGAGTCCGGAAAATTGACCTTGACGTTCACTGTCGCGATCGGAACCGCGACCATGAAAATGATCAGCAGAACCAGCATCACATCGACGAACGGCGTCACATTGATGTCGCTGCTCTCCGAGAAAGCGCTGTTCTTGCCGTGGGCGCCTTCGCCCCCGAGTTGCATTCCCATCTGATTACCTTCCGCTCAACTGGTCGCTTCGCCGACCAAGCCGATCTTTTTGAGCCCGGCGTCGCGCAGCTTGTTCAAAAGCTGCATGACGCCGTTGTATGGCACCTCGAAATCGGCGCGAATGAACGTCTCCTTGGTGCCCCGGATGTCCGCCGGGATGATGGCGGCAACCGCGGCCGGCACGCCGTCCAGGTTAGGCACCGTCGAGCCGGTGGCGTCGGGGCCGATACCGAGGCTGATCGTCACCGTGCCATCCTCCGCCAGGCTGATGAACAACGGCTTGTTGTTCGGGTCCGGCGGCGGCTGGTCTGGCGGCGTCGGCGGCATGTTGATCAGCGTGTTCACCGTCGGCGGTGGCAGAGCCACCATGAAGATGATCAGCAGCACCAGCATGACGTCGATGAACGGCGTGACGTTGATGTCCGAGTTTTGGCTCGGAGCCTTGTTCCCCGTCGCGCCGTGACCCAGCGAAACAGCCATCGGTTCTTAGGCCTTACGATCGAGGTGACGCGACAGGACCGTCGAGAACTCGCCGACGAAGTTGTTCATCCGGCCGTTGTACGCACCGACCTTGCGGGCAAAGTAGTTGTACATCATGACGGCCGGGATGGCGGCGGCGAGGCCGATGGCGGTGGTCAGCAGAGCCTCGGCGATACCGGGCGCAACGACCGCGAGGTTGGTGGTGCCGGAATTCGCGATGCCCAGGAACGAGTCCATGATGCCATACACGGTGCCGAACAGGCCGATGAACGGCGAGGTCGAACCGACGGTGGCCAGCACGCCCATGCCCGAGCCCAGACGCTCGGACTCGCGGGCCTCGACCATTTCCATGGAGGTGGTCACGCGCTCCTCGACATGCTCGCGCAAGTGATCGGAGGGGACTGAGCCGGGCTCAAGCGAGACCCGAAGCTCGTTCATGCCGGCCAGGAAGATGTTGACCAGCGGGTTGTTCTTTTCCTTGGCGACCTTCTGATAGACGTCGTCCAGCGATGAGGAGGCGCGGAAGACGCCGAGGAAGGTGTCGGCGCGGCGGTTCAGGCCGGCGAAGGTGAAGGCCTTGTCCAGCATGATCGCCCAGCTCCACACCGAGGCGATGGCGAGAAGGATCATGACGACCTGCACCGGGCCGGTCGCGCCCTTCACCATGCCGGTGACGCTCATGTCATGAGCGAGCTGTTTGGGCTCG
>CAZNNJ010000371.1:0-6036 GCA_964574305.1 uncultured Rhodospirillales bacterium
GCGCTTGTCCAGCGCCTTGTAGACCTGGCCCATCCCCCCCGCCCCCACGAGCTCCACGATCGTGTACCGGTCCCCGAAGGCGTGGCCGGGGGCGAAAGCGGGCTTTGCCGCCTCCCCGTGCAGGGGACCCGTGGGGTCGCGCACGGGGTCGAGGGTGAGGGTGAAGAACGACGAGAGCCGGTCGCATGCGGGGCAGAGCCCCCCCGCTTCTACGTCGGGGGCGCCGCAGAGCGTGCGCGTGCCCTATATCCCCGAGGTCGTCCGCAAGCAGATCCGCGACGAGGTCAAGCAGGAGGTGCTGCAGCAGGCCCGCGCCGAGAACTGGGCCGCGCCGGACCAGTTTCCCGACTGGGTCAAGAGCGTCCGCATCTCCGGCGACTTCCGCCTGCGCTATGAGTGGAATGTGTTCGACAAGCGCAATTCGCCGTTCTTCCCGAACTTCTCGGCGCTCAATGCCGGCGCGCCGTTCGACCTCAACAATTCGGCCGGCACGTCGCCGCCGCTGCTCAACACCACCGACGACCGTCAGCGGCTGCGCGAGCGCTTCCGCCTCGGCATCGGGGCGCAGATCAATGACGAATGGGCGGCGGGCGTGCGGCTGGCCACCGGCAGCACGACCAATCCGATCTCGACCAACCAGACGCTGGGCAATTCTCTGGCCAATGACAGCTTCAATCTCGACCGCGCCTTCGTCCGCTACCAGCCGGCATCCTGGATTACGGCTTGGCTTGGCCGCTTCCCCGACCCCTGGTTCGCGACCGACCTGGTCTGGGACGACGATGTGAATTTCGACGGCGTCGCCGTTCAGCTGAGCCCGCGTCCCTTCGGCGACGACGTGCGGCCGATGCTCACGATCGGCGCCTTCCCGATCGCCAACACGCCCTTCAACGTTCCGGACAATACCAGCAACAAGCAGGGGAGCCGGGACGTCTGGCTTTATGCAGCGCAGGCGAGCACCGACTGGCGGCCGGACCCCGATTACGATGTCCGCATCGGCTTGGCCTATTATTATTTCAACAATATCGACGGAAAGCTGTCCTCGCCCTGCACGGCGCTCAGCTCCGCCGATCCGTGCGACACCGATTTCACCCGGCCGGGCTTCCTGACACAGGGCAACACGCTGTTCGCGCTGCGCAACCTGGTCAATCCGACCGGCGTCACCAACCCGCCGCAATTCCAGTATTACGGGCTGGCCGCGAAATTCCACGAGCTCAACCTGACGGCCCGGCTCGACTATGCGGGGCTCGATCCGGTCCATCTGGTCTTCGACGCCGACTTCGTCAAAAATCTCGGCTTCGACCGGACCGCCATCGCGGCGAGGAGCCCGGTCAACAATCAGGGCCCGTCGGTCACCGCAGGCCAGCCCGGCCCCTTCGATGGTGGCGACAGCGCCTATATGGCCCGGCTGACCGTCGGCTATCCCACACTGCGCAACCGCTGGGAGTGGAATTTCAACGTCGGCTACAAATACATCGAGACCGACGCTGTGGTGGATGCCTTCACCGATTCCGATTTCCATCTCGGCGGCACCAATGCCAAGGGCTATTTCATCGGCGCCGGCCTCGGCGTCGCCAAGGACGTGGATTTGTCGGCACGCTGGCTCTCGGCGCGCGAGGTCACCGGCTCGCCCTATTCAGTCGACGTCATCCAGGTCGACCTCAATGGGCGCTTCTGAGATGCCGCGCCTTCTCGCCGCCGCCCTGCTGATCGTCAGCCTGGCCGGTGCGGGTTCTGCCTGGGCGGACAGCGACAACAGCCCCGAGGCCCGGCTGCGCGCCGCGCTCAAGACCGCGACCGCGCGCATCCGCGAGCTGGAGGACCAGAACGCCCAGCTGCAGGCCAAGCAGGCCGCGGCCGACCGCGACAAGCTGGAATTCACCCAGAAGGCCGCTGCGGCGGACAAGGAGCTGGGTGAGCTGCGCAAGCAGGGCGAGGCGGACAAGGCGGCGCTGGACCAGGCCGCGGCGACGCAGAAGTCGCAGGGCGCCAGCATCGCCAAATTGCAGGATTCCTATGGCAAGACGTCCCAGGCGCTGAGCACCCGCGACGCCGACGCCAAACGGCTGGACGCCGTCGTCGCCAGGCTGCGCCCGCAGCTGCAAAGCTGCGAGGCCAAGAACACCCAGCTCTACAAGATCGGCGAGGACGTGCTGGACCTCTACGACAAGGAGGATATCTTCGACCTGGCGTCGCGCGAGCCGATCACCAAGATCAAGCGGGTCGAGATCGAAAACGCGATGCAGGACTACGAAGACAAGATGCGCGACAACAAGATCGGACAGCAGTGATTTTTCTTCGGTTTTCGGTTCTTCTCGCTTTCGCTTCCGTCGCAGCTTCCGCCTTCGCCGCAGATCCCGCACCCCCCAGTCCCGGACCGGACGTCGTGGCGCGGATGGGCACGACCGACGTCACCGCCGAGAGCCTGCGCAATTTCGTCCGCACCCTCGACCCCGCCGTCCGCAAGCAGGCGCTGGCCGATCCCGCCGTGATGGCCAGGCTGGTTCGCGCCGAGCTGGCGCGCGTCGCGGTGTTGAAGGAGGCGGAGGCGCAGAAATGGGCGCAGCGGCCCGAGGTGGCGCAGGAAATCCAGCGCGTCCGCGACGAGGCCGTCACCGCCAGCTTTCTGAAGTCGGTCTCGGCGCCGCCCGCCGACTATCCGTCCGAGGCCGAGATCAAGGCGGCCTATGACCTCAACCGCGACGCGCTGATGGCGCCGCGCCAATACCGGCTGTCGCAGATCTTCGTGGCGCTTCCAACCGGCGGCGACCTCAAGGCCGAAGCAGCGGCGAAGCAGAAAGCCGACGAGCTCGCCCACAAGGCAAGAGCCAAGGGGGCGGATTTCGACGCCCTGGCCAAGGCGAGTTCCGATGCCAGGCCGGGCGAGCAGGCCGGCGATCTGGGCTGGGCGGACGAACCGCAGATCGTGCCGGAAATCCGCAGCCAGGTCGCCGGCATGGCGCAGGGCGAGGTCAGCGACCCGATCCGTGCCGGGTCGGGCTGGCACATCATCCGGATGGATGACACCAGGCCGGCCGCGCCGCGTCCGTTGGCCGAGATTCACGACCAACTCGCGGCGGCGCTGCGGCAGCGCAAGGCCCAGGCCAACGAGCAAGCCTACCTGAGCGGTCTGCTGGCGAAATCCCCGATCACGGTCAACGAAATCGGGCTCAGGAAGATATTCGAAGATGCTCCGTAGGCGTGTGGTTATTCTGTGATATTCAGTGGATATATAAATACTTGTTTTTAAAGTGTATTTTCAAAACGTACACTTTCTTGTCATGAAACCAAAACAATCTCCGCGTATGCTGTAAATCATAACGCTGGCGTTGCCCTGAGACCCATCGTCTCCTTTTGTAGAACAGCCAGCGGCCACGATCGCGCGTGGGGATGCACAAGCGCCATCATCCGATGGCGGTCAGCCATGGGCGACCGCCGTTTCCGTGTCTTTTTGCTCCATTCCCATTTCACATGAGGACTACAATGGCGAAACGAAGGTCTGTTATATTGGCGACAGCGTCTGCCATATTGGTAGCCGGCTCGGCCGGCGCCGCGACGACCCCGCTCTATAGCGGCGGTGGCACTTTGGCCGAGAAGGTCTATCGCGACCTGTTCAACACCTATGGCGGCACTGCCTCGGGCGACCTTTGCGTCGGCCGCAGCAACTGCCCGACAGTGCCTTACAATAGCGGCGTTGAAATCCTCTATGTCGGTGTCGGCAGCGGCAACGGCCTCAAGGCGATCGACAACGATGCTGCGTCACTCTATGTCTCGGGCGGGAGGAAGCCGGATGCGGTTCCGGTTCCCTCGACCCGCGACTTCGGGCCGTTCTACGGCACTGGCACGGGCGCAAGCTGGGTCCCGGGCACCGGCGTCGGCCCGTTCTTCCCGAAGGTGTCCTTCTCGGGCAGCGACGATTCGCTTTCCGCCACCGACATCGCGATGGCGAAGGCTTCGCCGTTGGGCAACAATCCGCTCGTCCAATTCCCGGGTCTGGTGACGGCGATCACTGCGCCGTTCAACCCGGCTCCGAGCTGGAACCCGCACGGCGTTGCCGTGAGTGGCGCCTCGAGCCGGGTGCAGCTGTCGACCAACACGCTTTGCGGCATTTTCACCGGCAAGATCACGACATGGAACGATGCGCTGATCACCAAGGACAATGGCGGGGTCCAACTGGGCACCGGCAAGATCACCGTCGTCTATCGTCATGACGGCAGCGGCACGACCTTTCTGTTCACCAACGCGCTGCTCAATCAGTGCGGCACGGCGGCCCATCCGACCCAATCCCATTTCCCCGTTCCGGATCAGTGGCTGAAGGACAACGGCATTACCGCCAGCAGCCCACCGCCGTTCTACCGTTCGACCACCTCCTTCTTCATCAACGTGTTCAATGCGGGCCATCTGCCGAGCAACTTCCTCAACAATTCCGGCCTGACCGGTGTTACCGGCGGGGCCGCCGGCAGCGGCGGGGTCAAGGCGGCGATCCTGGGGACCACCGGATCGATCGGCTATCTCTCGCCCGACTTCGTGAAGCCGGTCGATACGTCTGGTCCGGCCGCGGCGAACCTGCAGACCTATGACACGTTCAAAACTGGCGTAACCCCGTCCTACATTGCGCCGACGCCCGCCAATGCCGTGCCGATCATGGCCGGCAGCAAGCCGCCGACCTTCCCGACCGCGGCGTCCAACCCGCTGAACTGGGGCGTGCTCAATCCGACCCCGGCCGGCGCGCAGACCTATCCGATCGGCGGGTTCACATTCCTCGATCTCCATCGCTGCTACACCAGCGCGATGGACGTCGCGGCGTTGGGGGGCACGACCGCTGGCCATTTCGGCTACTTTACCTGGTATTACGGGTCGAGCTCGGTCAATGGAGGGAAGCCAGCGGCGACCCTCGCGGCGGACGGATTCGCCCCGGTTCCGGCGGCCTGGGCGTCGGCCATCACCCGTCTGCTGACGGATTCGGCACTCGGCCTCAATACGCCGGATAAAGGCTCCTGCACGGGGATCGCCCACGGCGCGTGACGCGAACGGCCGAGCGCTTTTCGAAGCGCTCGGCCAGCCCGCTCCCAAACCCATTGCCGTTTCCTTCAAAAACCCAGTAAATATCTGTTTTTAAAGCAAATTATTCGAAAAAATCGTCCGGATGTCATAAAACCAAAACAATCAGGGCGTATAATATACATTGTAACGTCGGTCATTGCCCCGAGATCTTCATCTCATTTCGCAAGAGAGCCGGCGGCGCATGATCGCGCCTCGGGATGCATGGCGCTTTCATCGACGGCGGTCCGCCATATGCGGCCGGCGTATCCTCCTCTCCCTGACGAACTATCTCACTTCACACGAGGATTCTCATGTCCAAACGAAATTCCGTTATCTTGAGTGCGGCCGCGGTTGCGCTTGCCGCCGGCTCGGCCGGTGCCGCGACCACGCCGCTCTATGGCGGCGGCAGCACGCTGGTTGAAAAGGCCTATCGCGACCTGTTCAATGCCTATGGCAGTACCGCCTCCGGCGATCTCTGCGTCGGCCGCGCCACGTGCCCGACCAGCCATTACAACCCGAATGTCGAAATCCTCTATGTCGGGGTCGGCAGCGGCAACGGCCTGAAGGCGCTCGACGGCAACGACGCCTTGCTCTTTGTCAGCGGCAGCAAAAAGCCGGACGCGGTTCCGGTTCCCTCGACCCGGGACTTCGGACCGTTCTATGGGACCGGCACCGGCGCGAGCTGGGTGCCGGATTCCACGGGCAGCGGGCCCAAATTCCCGAAGGTTTCGTTCGCCGGCAGCGACAACACCCTGTCCGCGACCGACGTGTCCAACGCGAAGGCCTCTTCGCTGGGCAACAATCCGCTGATCCAGATTCCAGGCATCATCACGGCAATCGCCGCGCCGTTCAATCCGGCGGCGAACTGGACTCCGCACGGTGTCGCGCTGGGTGGCGCGTCGAGCCGGGTCCAGCTGTCGACCAACACGCTGTGCGGCATCTTCACCGGCAAGATCACGACATGGAACGATGCGCTGATCACCAAGGACAATGGCG
>CAZNNJ010000372.1:0-6024 GCA_964574305.1 uncultured Rhodospirillales bacterium
GGCGGCTGGACAGGTGCGGCAGGACGGCGTGGGTCAGGCGGAACACGCTGGTCAGCGTGAAGTCGATCACCTTGGGCCACTGGTCGTCTGTCATCTCGACCACCGTGGCCGAGCCGCCGAGGCCGGCATTGTTCACCAGCACGTCGATATGGCCCATCTCGGCGATGGCACCGGCGATCAGCGCCTGGACCTGATCTTCCTTGGTGACATCGCACAGCTTGGAGCCGACCGGCTGCTGGGTCACTTCCTGCAGCTTGGCCACGGCCTCACCCAGGCGACGCTCATGCACGTCGCTGACGAAGATGCGGGCGCCTTCCTCGGCGCAGCGCTTGGCAGTGGCGAAGCCGATGCCGGTGCCGGCCGCCGCGGTGATCAGCACGGTCTTGCCCTTCAGCAGGCCCTTGGGCTCCGGGTACGGCAGCGGCTCGACGCGGATCTTTCCCATTGTGTAGTCCCCCTACTCCAACCTGATTTCCACAATCCGTCATGCCCGGGCTTGACCCGGGTATCCACGTCATGACCGCGCAAGCGGAACCGCGTGGATGGCCGGGTCAAGCCCGGCCATGACGGTACAAACTAAACTTACGTGCCCCAGACCTTCTTCTGCGGCTTGCGCTTGGCGAGCAGGTCCTTCACCGCGGCGGTGATCTCGCGCGGGTCCCACTTGGCGCCCTTGTCGACGGTCGGGCCGTCCATCCAGCCGTCTTCCAGCGTGATGCGGCCGCCCTCGATGTCGAAAACCAGGCCGGAAACGCCGGCCGATTCCTTGCTGCCAAGCCACACGACGGTCGGGGCGATGTTGTCGGGATCCTGCACGTCGAAGCCGTCCTCCGGCTTCTTCATCTTGTCGGCGAAGGCGCCTTCGGTCATGCGGGTGCGCGCGGCCGGAGCCAGCGCGTTGGCGGTGATGTTGTAGCGGGCAAGCTCAGCCGCCTGCACCAGGGTCAGGCTGGCGATGCCGCCCTTGGCCGAGGCGTAGGCGCTCTGGCCGATCGAGCCCTGCAGGCCGGCACCCGAGCTGGTGTTGATGATACGCGCGTCGACTGGACGGCCGGCCTTGTTCTCGCCGCGCCAGAAGGCGACGGCGTGGCTGGAGACGCAAAAATGCCCACGCAGATGCACCCGCAGCACCGCGTCCCACTCCTCGACCGTGCAGCTCACGAACATGCGGTCGCGCACGATGCCGGCATTGTTGACCACGACATCCAGCCCGCCGAACGTGTCGATCGCGGTCTTGATGATGCGCCCGGCGCCGTCCCAGTCGGCGACGTCATCGCCGTTGGCCACGGCTTCGCCGCCGAACGCCTTGATCTCGTCGACGACCTTCTGCGCGGTCGCGGTATCGCGGCCCTCGCCCGCCAGGCTGACGCCCAGGTCGTTGACCACCACCTTCGCCCCTTCGCGGGCGAACGCCAGGGCGTAGGACTTGCCCAACCCGTTGCCCGCGCCGGTCACGACGACGATGCGGCCTTCACAAATTCCGGTCATGCGACTCTCTCTGTTATCCTATTTCAGTCAGTTTGACGGTGTTTCTACCAACTTGATCAATTTATCCAAGGCTTCCTCTGCCTCTGCAACAATGCGTCGGATCAATTCGTCGCAGCTTGGCAGATCGGTCAGCCGTCCGGCAACCTGCCCGGTGGCCATCACACCCTCGTCCGGCTTGCCCTCGACGGTCGCGCGCTGAATGAAAACGGGGGCGGTCGCGCCCATCAGCGCCTGGGCGAAGCTGTCGCTGCCGTGGCCCATCATGCCGCGGGCGGACTGGATCATGTCGCCCCAGCTGGCGCCCGTGAGCTGCTTCATACGCATGGCGGCGGAAAGCGCATTGGTCCACATCGACAGGCCCGAGGCCTTCTCCAGCCGCGCGGTGAAGGCGTTGCGGATCATGCGCTGGGGCAGGCCGTCCAGCTTGGCGGTCACGAAAATGTCGTCGACCGTGGCCTTCACATAGCGTTCCTTGGTCTGCGGGGGGTCCGGCCTTTACTGGGTCATCAGGAAGCGCCTGGCAATCGCGACGCCCTGCGCGCCATAGGTCAGGGCCGAAGCCAGGCCGCGGCCGTCGCCGAAGCCGCCGGCCGCGACGACCGGGACCTGCACCGCATCCAACACCTGCGGCAGCAAGATGGTCGAGGAGACGGAGCCAGTATGGCCGCCGCCCTCGCCGCCCTGCACCACCAGCATGTCGACGCCGAGCTCGACCATCTTCTTGGCGTGCTTCACCGCGCCGACGGTCGGAATGCAGCGGATGCCGGCATCCTTGAAGCGGGCGATCATCTTCTTGTCCGGCCCGCGGCCGAAGCTGATGGCCGCGACCTTCTTCTCGATCAGCGTCTCGACGATCTGCGCCGCGCCGGGCTGGAACATGTGGAAGTTCACGCCGAACGGCTGGTCCGTCATCGAGCGGACCTTGTCGATCGCCGGCCCTACCTCGTCGGCACGCATGACACCGGCGGCCAGGAAGCCGATGCCGCCGGCATTGCAGGTCCCGGCAACCAGCTCAGGCGTGGCGACCCAGCCCATCGCGGTCTGGATGATCGGATAGCGGCAACCCAGCATCTTCTGGATCGCGGTCTGAGGCAGTGTGACCATCGGTTCAGTCCTATTCCGTCTTCATTGTTTCAATGTCATCGCTTCGACGAGCCGCCACGCCGTGTCCGCCATGTCGCCGGCCCTGCGGCCGACATCGGCGGCGTTCGGGTTCGAAGCATTGCCGGCGAGCACGCGCCGCATGATGCCCTGCCGGATACAGGCGAGGCGGAACATGTTGTAGGCGAGATAGAAATCCCAATCGCGAGGCTTAATGAACTGCCGGCCCGTGCGCTTGCAATAGGCCCGGACGTAATCCTGCTCGTTCGGGATGCCGAGTGCGGCGATATCGACACCGGCCATGCCGCGGAACTCGTCGGGCCGAAGCCGCCACGCCAGCATGTGATAGGAGAAGTCGGCAAGCGGGTGGCCGAGCGTCGACAATTCCCAGTCCAGCACCGCGATGATGCGCGGCTCGGTCGGGTGGAAAATCAGGTTGTCGAGGCGGAAGTCGCCATGGACCAGGCTGGTCTCATCGCCCTCAGGAATATTCTCCGGCAGCCAGGCGATCAGGTTCTCCATCGACTGGATATGGCGGGTTTCCGATGCCTTGTACTGCTTGCTCCAGCGCGCGATCTGGCGGCCGAAGTAATTGCCCGGCTTGCCGTAATCGCCGAGGCCCACGGCCTGATAGTCGACGCTGTGCAGCGCGGCGATCACCCGGTTCATCTCGTCATAGATCGCCGTCCGTTCGGCGGCTTCGAGCCCGGGCAACGCAGGGTCCCAGAAGGAGCGGCCATCGGCGAAATCCATGACGAAGAACATCGTGCCGATGACGCTGTCATCGTCGCACAACGCCAGCATGCGCGGCACCGGCACATCGCTGCCGCCCAGCGCCTTCATCACCCGGTATTCGCGATCGACCGCATGTGCCGAAGGCAGCAGCGGCCCGGCCGGCTTCTTGCGCAGCACATACCGCTTCCGCCCGTCCAGCCGGACGACGAACGTGGGATTGGACTGCCCGCCGGTCAGCGGCTCGACGGTGAGAGCGCCGGTCAGGCCGGGGATGCTGGCGCGCAGGTAATCGGTAAGACTGTCGAGGTCGAACATATAACCCTCGCCCCTACGGGGAGAGGGTGACGACGAAGTCGTCGGGTGAGGGGGGGGCGCCGCAGCCGTGATGCTGGGGGTCTGCACAAGCAGCCCCCTCACCCAACTGCGCGTAAACTCGCTGACGCTCGTTAACGCTCCGTAACCCTCTCCCCGTTGGGGCGAGGGATGTATGAACCTGCACCATGCCTAGTTCGTCAGCCGGTCGTATTTCTTGAGTTCCAGCTTGCCGATCTGGTTGCGGTGGACCTCGTCGGGGCCGTCGGCCAAGCGAATGGTGCGGGCGTGGGCGTAAGCGTAGGCGAGCGGGAAGTCGTCCGACACGCCGCCGCCGCCATGGGCCTGGATCGCCCAGTCGATCACCTTGCAGGCCATGTTGGGGGCCAGCACCTTGATCTGCGCGATCTCGGAGCGGGCGAATTTGTTGCCGACCGTATCCATCATATAGGCCGACTTCAGCACCAGCAGGCGGGCTGAATCGATCATGATGCGGCTCTCGGCGATGCGCTCCAGCGACACTGTCTGCTCAGCCACCGGCTTGCCGAAGGCGACGCGGCTCTTCATCCGCTTGCACATATATTCCAGCGACCGCTCGGCCAGCCCGATCATGCGCATGGCGTGGTGAATGCGGCCCGGCCCGAGGCGGCCCTGGGCGATCTCGAAGCCCCTGCCCTCGCCCAGCAGAATATTGCCGACCGGCACGCGCACATCCTTGAAGTCGACCTCCATATGGCCGTGCGGGGCGTGGTCGTAACCGAACACCGGCAGGTGGCGCATGACGGTGATGCCTTGCGTGTCGCGCGGCACCAGAATCATCGACTGCTGCTGATGCTTGGGCGCATTGGGGTCGGTCTTGCCCATGAAGATCAGGATCTTGCAGCGCGGATCGCCGGCGCCCGAGCTCCACCACTTCCGGCCGTTGATAACGTACTCATCCCCGTCGCGGACGATCGAGCTCTGGATGTTGGTCGCATCGGACGACGCCACCGCCGGCTCGGTCATGCAGAAGGCGGAGCGGATCTCGCCGGCGAGCAAGGGCTCGAGCCACTCTTTCTTGTGGGCTTCGGTGCCATAGCGCTCGATCGTTTCCATGTTGCCGGTATCGGGTGCCGAGCAGTTGAACACCTCGCCTGCCCACTGGATGCGGCCCATGATCTCGCACAGCGGCGCATATTCGACATTGGTCAGGCCGACACCGTAATGGGTGTTCGGCATGAACAGGTTCCAGAGCCCGGCCGCTCGGGCTTTCTCCTTCAACTGCTCCATGATCGGCGGAACCAGCCAGCGGGTGGCGGCCTCGTCGATCTGCTGATGATAGAGATGCTCGTTCGGATAGACGTGCTCGTCCATGAACGCGGTCAGGCGGGCGAGATAGTCCTTCGTCCGTTGGCTGTATTCGAAATCCATCCCGCCCTCTGACTCGCTAGATTACTGAACGATCTCGAACAGGCCGGCCGCGCCCATGCCGCCGGCGATGCACATCGAGATGACGGCGTATTTGACGCCCCGGCGCTGACCCTCGAGCAGCGCATGGCCGACCAGGCGCGAGCCGGTCATGCCGAACGGGTGGCCGATCGAGATGCCGCCGCCATTGACGTTCAGCTGCTCGTTCGGAATGCCCAGGAAGTCACGGCAATAGACGACCTGGCAGGCGAAGGCCTCGTTGATCTCCCACAGGCCGATATCCTT
Organism: uncultured Rhodospirillales bacterium; assembly: GCA_964574305.1. Taxonomy (GTDB): domain Bacteria; phylum Pseudomonadota; class Alphaproteobacteria; order BOG-932; family Roseiterribacteraceae; genus BOG-932. The sequence continues at coordinate 5,329 of CAZNNJ010000372.1, forward strand.
CACATCCAGCCCGTGCGCTTTCAGCAGCTTCGGAATGGCGAAGACCGGACCGATGCCCATGATCTCCGGGTCGCAGCCGGCGACCGCCACGCCGCGATAGATGCCCAGCGGCTTGATGCCCCGGCGCTTGGCCTCGTCATGGCTCATCAGAACCTGGGCCGAGGCGCCATCGGACAGCTGCGAGGCGTTGCCTGCCGTCACATGCGTGCCTTCCTTCACCCACTGGCCGTTCTTGAACACCGGCTTCAGGGACTTGAGGCCTTCCAGGGTGGTGTCGGCGCGGTTGCACTCGTCCTTGACGATGGTGACGGTCTGTTTCTCCGTCGCATTGCCTTCCTTGTCGTAGAGCTGCTTCTCGGTGGTCAGCGCCACGATCTCATTGTCGAAGATGCCCGACGCCTGCCCGGCGGCGGTCCGCATCTGGCTCTGATAGGAGTACTCGTCCTCCTGATCGCGCGTGATCTGATAGCGCTCGGCCACCACCTCGGCGGTCTCGATCATCGGAATATAGGCGGTCGGCACCAGGTCGATCACCGCCTGGGACTGCGCACGATAGTTGTTCTTGTGCTTGGTCTGGGTCAGCGAGATCGATTCCACGCCGCCGGCTACGGCGATATTGAGGTCGCCCGCGATGATGCCTCTGGCCCGCGTCCCCACCGCACTTCGACCCGGGGAGCCGGCCCGGTCGAACGGCCC
>CAZNNJ010000373.1:0-3696 GCA_964574305.1 uncultured Rhodospirillales bacterium
CCGCGACGCCGCCAACATCGCGATGACCACCTTCGGCGGCGCGGGCGTCGACCTGGCTTCCGACATCCTTCCGTTCTTCCTCGCCGCCAAGAACGCCGAGGTCGCACCGGTCAACAACCAGATCATCCTGAGCTATATCGCGGAGCGCGCGCTCGGCTTGCCGAAGTCCTACTGACGATCGGCGGGGGCGTCGGCCGCAATCTCATAGATCTCGATGATATTGCCGAACGGGTCGCGGCCGTAGACGGCGCTGCTGCCGTCGATTTCGACCGGCGCCCCGACGAAGCGCATGCCGGCCGCGGAAAGCCGCGCATGCTCCGCGGCGATGTCGCGAACCTCAAGGCAGAAATGCGCGATGCCGTGGTCGGCCGGAGAATAGTCCGGATTTCTTGGGCGGGGCCTGGGATGGCGGTATTCCCAGAGCTCGAGCGATAGCTGGCCGGCGGTCAGCATCTTCACGGTCGCCGAGATCGCCTTCAGCCCGACGATTGCGTCGGCCTCGGCCGTGTTCCCCTCGTAGTCCTGAGTCCAGAGCTCGGTAAATCCCAGAACGCCGCAATAGAAGTCCGCGGCCTTCCGCATATCGGGAACCGACAGAGCGATGTGATGAATGCCCAGGATCATCTAGAGGTGGAGGGTCTTCTTCACGGCCGCGAGCTGGTCGCGCAGCCCGGACTCGATTGCGGCGAGGACCTCGGCCGCGTCCCAGAAATCGACCTGGAAGGCCAAGCGGCCTTCGCCGTCGAAACCGAATTCCGTCATGCCGTCGAAGGCCAGGGACGTGCCATCCTTGTATGTCGCCGCGTAATGCCAGCGCACATAGCCGCTCGTCTGCGACACCGCGGAGCCGAGGACGGTCCAACGCGTCTCAACCCGCTGAGCGCTCGAATCCCGCAGGAATGCCTTGTAGTTCTTGAAACCATGGATTTCGACCAGGGGGTCGCGAAACCAGAAATCGGGCCGGGACAGTTCGGTCAGCGCGATGAAGCCTCGCGGATGACGATCGCAGAAGACGTCGAGCACGGTGTCCAGAGACGCGCGGATCTTTTCGTCCACCACGCCACCTATTCGCGGATCGAGCATCCGCCGTCGGCGTTGATTTCGGCCCCTGTCGTGAAGCTCGACGCGTCGGAGGCCAGCCACAGGCAAGCCGCCGCGACCTCTTCCGGCTTTCCGTAGCGGCCCATGGGATGGATCTTTGAGAACAGCGCATAGGCCTGGTCGCGGGGCAGGCCGGACTCCGCGAAGGTGCGCTCCAGCATCGGCGTCTCGGTGCCGCCGGGATGCACCGTGTTCGCCCGAATATTGTATCCCTGCGCCGCGCAATGCAGAGCGATGGTCTTGGTCAACGTGGTCGTCGCGGCCTTGGAGGCGCAGTAGGCGGCGAAGGCCCCCATCGGCCGCTGCGCGAAGGCGGACGAGACATTGACGATGCTGCCCGGCTCCTGCTTCGCCTTCATCAAAGGCAGCGCGGTCTTGCATCCATAAAATACGCCGTCGAGATTGGTCGCCATGTGCAGGCGCCAATTCTCGTCGCTGGCATCCTCGATCGAACCGGCGATCGACACGCCCGCGCAGTTCACCAGGACATTCAGCGCATCGAACGCGCCGTGGGTCCTGGCAATCGCATCCTCCCAGTCGGCGCGGCGTGCGACATCCAGTTTCACGGCAATCGCGGCGGGGCCGATTTCCCCGGCCACGCGCCGGACGTCGGCCTCCGTCCTGCCGGCAACGACGACCCGGGCGCCCTCCACAGCAAACAGCCGCGCGATGGCCTCGCCCATGCCCTTTCCAGCGCCGGTGACCAGCGCGACTTTCCCCGCCAAAACGCCCATATCAGCCTCCCTTGAGATCACCGGCCCTTGAAGGCCACCGGTCGTTTTTCGCGAAATGCGGCCACGCCTTCGCTGAAGTCCGCCGTGCGGCCAGCCTCGAACTGGGCCACGCGCTCGGTCCAGAGGGCCTGCGACAGTGGTTGTTCCAATGCCGAGCGAATGCCATGGCGGATCAGCGCGTAGGCCCGGGTCGGCCCGCGGGCGAGCTTGGTCGCGATCTCGTTGGTCCGGGCTTCGCGCGCGGCATCATCCACCACCTCGTAGATCATCCCCCAGTCATGCGCGGTTTCGGCGGGGATGCGTTCGCCCAGCATCATCATCGCCTGCGCCCGCGCCCGCCCGACCAGCCGGGGCAGCAGCCACATGCTGCCGGCATCGGGCACCAGCCCGACATTCACGAATGCCTGGAGGAAATAGGCGGAGCGCGCCGCGATGACGATGTCCGCCGACAGCGCGATCATGCATCCGGCGCCGACGACCGGGCCGTGCACCGAAGCCACGACCGGTATGGGGAGCGCGAAGATACGCTCGATCAAAGGGTTATAGAACTGCTCCAGGACCTGGCCGGCATCGAAGCCGGGCGCGCCGGCATTGGAGCTTCCGCCGGCCAGATCGGCGCCGCTGCTGAATCCGCGGCCGGCGCCGCTGATGACGAGAACCCGCCGTCCATCCCCATCCCGGATTTCGTCGAGCGCGGCGATCATCTCGGACAGCAGCGGCCGGTTGAGCGCATTCAGTGCCGGCGGGCGGTTGAGCACGAGCCGCACCACCCCATCGGCTTCCTGAAGCGTGATATTCTCGTAACGGTCTGCCATCGCGCTGCTCTCCGCCGTGGACAGCCCATTACTTACATGGGCGGGCGGGGTGGATCGTTATTCGCCCGTGCAGCGCCGCTTGGCTGCAACTGCAATAGAGGCCGTTGCCGCAGCGTGGAATGGGCGCCTGTCTAACAGACGGCTGCAATATCCAGCCTGTTCAAGACAGTGTTCGACTACAGACAACTCCGAAATCGGCACGTCTGCTATCTCTACGGGTGAAATCGCCCCGCCATTTTCAGGGGCGGCGGCGCAGCTTCCACGCCGCGATCGGCCGTTCATTGGCCGATACCGAGATCGGTAGAGATGACCAAGAGCGTAACGACACTCGACGATAAATATACGGCTGAGCACGGGCGGGTCTTCCTCTCGTCGATTCAGGCCCTCGTGCGCCTGCCGCTCGACCAGGCCAGGCGGGATCGCGCCGCCGGCCTCGCCACGTCCGGCTATATCTCGGGATATCGCGGGTCGCCGCTCGGAACCTATGACGCAGCGCTGTGGGGCGCGGGCAAGCTTCTCGAAGCCCACGACATCCGCTTCGCGCCGGGACTGAACGAGGAGCTGGCCGCGACCAGCATGCGCGGCACGCAGGAGCTGGGCTGGTTCGGCGCCTCGAAATATCAGGGCGCATTCGGCCTCTGGTACGGGAAGGGGCTCGGCGTCGACCGGGCCTGCGAATCCCTCAAGCTCGGCAATCTCGAGGGTTCCTCCGCGCATGGCGGCGTCCTGGTCGTCGCCGGCGACGATCACGGCGGCAAGTCATCGGCGAGCGCGCATCAGTCCGAGCACACGCTGATCACCGGCTTCATTCCCGTGCTCTATCCCGCGAATATCCGCGAGATCCTCGAATACGGCATTTTCGGCTGGCAGCTTTCACGTTTCAGCGGCCTGTGGGTCGGGCTGAAATGCATCACCGACACACTCGATCTGACCGGTTCTGTGGTGCTGCCGGACGCTTACCGCCCGTTCGTCGCACCATCGGATCACAAGTCCGCGCTGGGTTGCCCGGTGCCCGGCGAAGGACGACAGGCGGCACAGCCTGTCTG
>CAZNNJ010000373.1:3706-5942 GCA_964574305.1 uncultured Rhodospirillales bacterium
TTGAGCCCCTCGGACTACCGCATGCCGCCGGAGGGGCTGAACCTCCAGCCGGCGCAGACGCCGCTGACCCAGGAGGACTGGGTCGTCAACCGGCGCCTGCCCGCCGCGATGGCGTTCGTTCGCGCCAACGGCATCGACCGGATCGTCCTCGACTCACCGCAACGCAACCTTGGGATCGTGGCCGCGGGCAAGGCTTACCTCGACCTTCGCCAGGCACTTCTAGACCTCGGGCTGGATGACGATCGGTGCCGGGACCTCGGCATCCGGCTCTACAAGCCCGGCATGACCTGGCCGCTGGAACCCGAGAACGCGACCGCTTTTGCCCAGGGCAGCAAGATCGTGCTGGTGGTGGAGGAGAAGCGCCCGGTCATCGAGGATCAGCTCGCGCGCTATCTCTACGGGGTCGACGCCGACCGCCGGCCGATGCTCATCGGCAAGCAGACGGCCAAAGGCGAGCCGCTTCTGCCGCTCACCGGCGAACTGTCGGCCGGGCCGATCCGCCGCGCGCTGAAACATGCGCTCGACACGCTGGGTCTGACGGATGCCAGGATCGCCGAACGGTTCGACCGTTTCACGGCGCTCGAAAGCCGCGGCCTCAAGGCCGGCAGCGGCGCCATCCGGCCAGCCTTCTTCTGCTCCGGCTGCCCGCACAACACCAGCACGCGGATTCCCGACGGCAGCGTCGCGATCAGCGCCGTCGGCTGCCACGGCCTCGCCGCCTATGTGATGCCTGAGCGGCGGACGATGCGGCCGATGCCGATGGGCGGCGACGGCATGCCCTGGGTCGCCGCCGGGCCGCTCGTCGAGATGCCGCATGTTTTCCAGAACATGGGCGACGGCACCTACGCCCATTCCGGCATCCTGGCCATCCGCGCAGCGGTGGCCGCGAAGGCCAATATGACCTTCAAGGTCCTCTACAATGACGCAGTCGCCATGACCGGCGGACAGCCGGTCGAGGGTTCTCCGACGCCGGTCGCAATCGTCGAGCAGCTGCTCGCCGAGGGTGTCCGGCCGGTCACACTGGTGACCGACGATCCGGGCCGATATGCCGGCGAGAAGCTGCCGCCCGGTGTCGCGCTCCATCACCGGGACGAGCTCGACCAAATCCAACGCGAGCTCCGCGCGCAAAAGTGCGTTTCGGCCATCGTCTACGAGCAGACCTGCGCCACGGAAAAACGCAGGCGGCGCAAGCGCGGATCGTATCCGGACCCGGACAAGCGAGTGTTCATCAATCCCGATGTCTGTGAAGGCTGCGGCGACTGCTCGGTGCAATCGAACTGCGTCAGCATCCAGCCGCTGGAGACGGAATTCGGCCGCAAGCGCGCGATCGACCAGTCGACCTGCAACAAGGATTATAGCTGCGTAAAGGGGTTCTGCCCCTCCTTCGTGACCGTCACCGGCGCCAAGATCGCCACCCGCGGCGGTATGGCCGACGACAGGATCGAGGCGCTGATCGCCACGCTCCCTGCCCCGCCGACGGTCCAGTTGAGCGATGCGGGCTACAACATGCTGGTGGCCGGGATCGGCGGCACCGGGGTGCTGACCGTGGGTGCGCTGGTCGGCATGGCGGCCCATCTCGAGGGCAAGGGCTGCTCCATCCTCGATATGACCGGCATGGCGCAGAAAGGTGGCGCGGTGACCAGCCATCTGCGGATCGGCCCGTCACCCGACCACATATTCAACTCGCGCCTGGGCACCGGCATGACCGACCTGATCCTGGCCTGCGACATGATCGTCGGGTCCGGGCAGGATGTCCTGAAGACGGTGCGGCCCGGCGAGACCAAGGCCGTGGTCAATACCGACGTAACCCCCACGGGGGAGTTCCAGACCAACCGCAACCTCGATCTCGGCGAGCAGAGGCTGGAGGAATCGATCCGCGCGGCGCTGGGCGGCGCCGATCTGTTCGAACTGCACGCGACAAGACTGGCGACCGACCTGACCGGCGACAGCATCGCGACCAACATCCTGATGCTGGGCTATGCGGCCCAGAAAGGGCTGCTGCCGGTCTCGCTCGGCGCGCTGGAAGAGGCGATCCGGCTGAACGGCACCTTCGTCAAGGGCAACCTGCGCACGCTGGCGCTGGGTCGGCTGGCCGCGCACGCGCCGGAAGCACTGGTGCCGCCGCCATCGGGAGCCTCCGATGCAACCCGGCAAACCGACACGCTGGACGGGCTGATCGAGAGCCGGGTTCGCCTGGTGACGGAATCGTCCAGTACCTCCACAACTGCTTCCCGGT
>CAZNNJ010000374.1:0-5935 GCA_964574305.1 uncultured Rhodospirillales bacterium
CATGGAGCTGATCCGCATCCCCGGCTACACCGAGGATGAGAAGGTCGAGATCGCCAAGCAGTACCTGGTCAGCAAACAGGTCGAGGCGAACGGTCTGAAGCCCGAGGAGTTCAGCGTGTCCGACGACGCGCTGCGCGATCTGGTCCGCTATTACACGCGGGAAGCCGGCGTGCGCAGCCTGGAGCGGGAAATCGCCAATCTCTGCCGCAAGGCGATCAAGGAGATCCTGGTCAAGAAGCTGGACAAGGTCGCGGTCACCCGCCGCAATCTCGACAAGTTCGCCGGCGTGCGGAAGTTCCGCTTCGGCGAGGCCGAGCTCGAGGATCAGGTCGGTGTTGTTACCGGTCTGGCCTGGACCGAGGTCGGCGGTGAGCTGCTGCAGATCGAGGCCGTGTCGCTGCCCGGCAAGGGCAGGGTGACGATGACCGGCAAGCTGGGCGACGTGATGAAGGAATCGGTCCAGGCGGCCGAGATGTATATCAAGAGCCGCGCCCCGGCCCTTGGCATCAAGCCGACCGTCTTCGACAAGAAGGACGTTCACGTCCACGTGCCCGAGGGGGCGACCCCGAAGGACGGCCCGTCCGCCGGTGTCGGCATGACGACCGCGATCGTGTCGGTGCTCACGGGAATCCCCGTCCGCAAGGACATCGCCATGACCGGTGAGATCACGTTGCGCGGCCGCGTCTTCCCGATCGGCGGCTTGAAGGAAAAGCTGCTGGCGGCGCTGCGCGGCGGGCTGAAGACGGTCCTGATCCCCAAGGATAACGAAAAGGATCTGGCCGACATTCCCGACAATGTGAAGCGCGGCCTCAAGATCATCCCGATCTCCACCATCGGAGAGCTGCTGAACAACGCGCTGGTCACGCCGCCGCAGGCGATCGAGTGGACCGACGGCGAAGATGCTGCGCCGGTGGCGCCTTCGGTCGCGCCGCAGAAGGAAGAGGTGATTCGTCACTGACGCCGACTCGGCAGCCTACGCAAATGAAACCCGCCGGATCGGCCTCCGATTCGGCGGGTTTTTCTTTGTGCGGTGCCGAAAAGACCGATAGTGCCCACAGAAATCCTGCAATAATCGGCTATTCCGCCCTCTTGGCGCTTGATTCGCCGTTGAGTGGCCAGGGGAATTTGGGCATAAAGTCCAACCTCCGGCCAAAAAGCGCGACTCGCGCGCGACGGGCCGGCTAACTCAATCTGCCGAAGCCATTTAAAGCCTGTTCGGTTACAAGCTTCGGCCGCTAAAGGGGGCGCTAGTGAATAAGAACGACCTCGTTGCTCACGTTGCCGAAGGCGCCGGTCTCAGCAAGGCCGACGCTACCAAGGCAGTGGATGCAATTTTCGATGGGATTACCGCTGCTCTGAAGGCAGGCGATGAGGTTCGTCTCGTCGGCTTCGGCACTTTCCTCGTCAGCTCGCGCGAGGCCTCGGAAGGGCGCAATCCGCGCACCGGCGCCAAGATCGCCATTCCGGCCAGCAAGCAGCCGAAGTTCAAGGCCGGCAAGGGCCTGAAAGACGCCGTCAACTGATCTCTTTCGGCGGGCGGCCTCACGCTGCCCGCCGACCAGAGGGCGATTAGCTCAGCTGGGAGAGCATCTCGTTTACACCGAGAGGGTCGGCGGTTCGATCCCGTCATCGCCCACCAGTTTCCCAATCCGATTTAGCCTCCAACTCCGTCCCGGGTTCCTGAGTTCCGCTCGCAGCAAGGCGCGGAATGCGGGTAGCCTTTGGCGTTTTGAGGCTTTTTACCCCGTGCCGGGTTCATCGGCGCGGTCGCGCCACCATATCCAAGGCTCAAGCGCCGGGAAAAATACGATGCCGTCAAAAAACATTAACCCGACGCCGGGGGTTGGATTGACACTGCGGGGGCAGGCGAGTACCTAACCGCCCTCGCTTCAAGCGGGAGTAGCTCAGTTGGTTAGAGCGCCGGCCTGTCACGCCGGAGGCCGCGGGTTCAAGTCCCGTCTCTCGCGCCATTCCCCCGGAGAATGGCCACGCAAATCCCCGCCGCTGCTGTGAAATCAGAAAATGCCCGCGAAAGCGTGCTAAACTGGCCTATAGTCAAGCTGCTATCTTATGCTAAACCACATCCCGGCCATGCCGCGGTGCGGTGGTCAAAGTTCCTCTGTTTTTGAGATCGAGAGCGAAATGCAGAATCCACTGCTCGTCGATTACGTTCCCATACTGATCTTTCTGGTGATCGCTGCGGCAATCACCGGGGTCATGATCGCCGGCTCCTACCTGCTGGCGCAGCAGAAGCCCGACAGCGAAAAGGCCTCGGCCTATGAATGCGGCTTCGAAGCCTTCGCCGACGCCCGGACCAAATTCGACGTCCGGTTCTATCTGGTGGCGATCCTGTTCATCATCTTCGACCTGGAAGTGGCCTTCCTGTTTCCCTGGGCGGTGTCGCTCAAGGATATTGGCCTTTTCGGGTTTCTTTCGATGGTCGTGTTCCTCGGCGTTCTGACCGTCGGCTTTGTCTATGAATGGAAGAAGGGGGCGCTCGATTGGGAGTAATCACCTCATTCGATCCGCACAGCCCGGCCGCGCTGCCACCGGGTCCGGCCCAGGACGAGCTCCTGGCCCGTGCGACCAAACGGCTTGAGGAAAAGGGCTTCCTCGTCTCGAATTTCGAGAATCTGGTCGACTGGGCCCGCACCGGTTCGATCTGGCCGATGACCTTCGGCCTTGCCTGCTGCGGCGTCGAGATGATCCACGCCTTCATGGCGCGCTATGACCTCGACCGGTTCGGCAGCTTCCCGCGCGCCAGCCCGCGCCAGTCCGACGTGATGATCGTGGCCGGCACGCTGTGCAACAAGATGGCGCCGGCGCTGCGCAAGGTCTACGACCAGATGGCCGAGCCGCGCTGGGTGATCTCGATGGGCTCTTGCGCCAATGGCGGCGGCTATTACCACTATTCCTACTCGGTGGTGCGCGGCTGCGACCGGATTGTGCCGGTCGATATCTATGTGCCGGGCTGTCCGCCGACCGCAGAGGCGCTGGTCTACGGAATTCTTCAGCTGCAGAAGAAGATCCGGCGCGACGATACCCCGATCTTCCGCTGAGCAGGGTTCATGATCGTTACCCCAGAATTCCAAGAAGCGGTGAATGCGGCGCTGGGCGCCGATCTGCTCGCCTCAACCGTTGAGCACGGCCAGCTGATCGTCATCGTTCCAGCCGAGCGGATCGTGCCGGTGCTGACCGTCTTGCGCGACGATCCGCAATTCCTGTTCGAGCAGCTGATCGATGTCTGCGGCGTCGACTATCCCGACCGGCCGCAGCGTTTCGAGGTTGTCTACACGTTGCTGTCGGTGTCGCTGAACCGGCGCCTGCGGGTGAAGGTAGCGACCGACGAGGACACGCCGGTGCCGTCCGCCGTTCCGGTCTATCCGTCGGCCAACTGGTTCGAGCGCGAGACCTGGGACATGTTCGGCATCTTCTTCGCCGACCACCCGGACCTGCGCCGCATCCTCACCGATTACGGCTTCGACGGCCATCCGATGCGCAAGGATTTCCCGCTGACCGGGTATGTGGAATTACGCTACGACCCGGACCAGCGCCGCGTGGTCTATGAGCCGGTGAAGCTGACCCAGGATTTCCGGACCTTCGATTTCACAAGCCCGTGGGAAGCGATCACCGATATCCAGCTACCGGGCGATGAGAAGGCGGTGAAGCCGCCTTATTGGGAGAAGCCGGTATGACCGACCGGGCCATGACAGTGCCGGCCGAGGAGAGTCTGCCGGTCGAAGACAAGATCGGCATGCGAATCGCGCCGTTCACGATGAATTTCGGGCCCCAGCACCCGGCCGCGCACGGTGTGTTGCGCCTGGTGATGGAGATGGACGGCGAGATCGTCCAGCGCTGCGATCCGCATATCGGCCTGCTCCATCGCGGCACCGAGAAGCTGATCGAATACAAGACCTATATCCAGGCGGTCCCCTATTTCGACCGGCTCGATTACGTCTCGCCGATGTGCGAGGAGCATGCCTTCGCGCTGGGCGTCGAGCAGCTGCTGCGGATCACACCGCCGCCGCGCGCGCAATATATCCGCGTGCTGTTCGCCGAGCTGACCCGCGTCATCAACCATCTGCTGAACGTCACCACCTTCGCGCTCGACCTCGGCGCCACGACCCCGCCGATGTGGGGCTTCGAGGAGCGCGAGCGCGGGATGGAGTTCTATGAGCGCGTATCCGGCGCCCGTATGCACGCCAATTATTTCCGCCCCGGCGGCGTCCATGCCGACATGCCGGCCGGGCTGGCCGACGATATCTATGCCTGGATCGATCACCTGCCGAGCGTGATCGACGACCTGGAAGAGCTCTTGAGCGAGAACCGCATCTTCAAGCAGCGCACCGTCGATGTCGGCAATGTCAGCCGCGAGGATGCGCTGGCCTGGGGCTTCAGCGGGCCGATGCTGCGCGCCTCGGGCGTCGCCTGGGACCTGCGCAAGGCGCAGCCCTATGACGTCTACGACCAGATGGATTTCGACGTACCGGTCGGGCTGACCGGGGACTGCTATGCAAGGTACCTGGTCCGCGTCGAGGAGATGCGCCAGTCGCTGCGCATCATGCGCCAGTGCCTGGACAAGATGCCGGACGGGCCGGTCAAGGTCGATGACCGCAAGATCGCGCCGCCGCCGCGCGCCGAGATGAAGCGGAACATGGAATCCCTGATCCACCACTTCAAGCTCTATACCGAGGGCTATCACGTTCCCGCCGGCGAGACCTACGCCGCGGTCGAATCGCCCAAGGGCGAGTTTGCCGTGTATCTGGTGTCTGACGGCACCAACAAGCCGTATCGCTGCCACATCCACCCGACAGGGTTCGCGCATCTTCAGGCAATGGATTTCATGGCCAAGGGTTACATGCTGGCCGACGCGGTCGCGATGATCGGTTCGCTGGATATCGTCTTCGGGGAGATCGACCGATGAGCGGCGGCAGTGTCGGCATTGCCCAGACCGGCCCGGAACAGCCGGCATCCTTCGAATTCACGGCCGAGAATCTGGAGAAGGCGAAAGCGATCATCGCCAAATATCCGCCCGGCCGGCAGCAGAGCGCGGTGATGCCGCTGCTGGACCTGGCGCAGCGCCAGTTCGGCGGCTGGCTGCCGCGCGCGGCGATGGATTACGTCGCCGACCTGCTGGAGATGCCGCGGATCAAGGCCTATGAGGTCGCGACCTTTTATTCGATGTACAATCTGAAGCCGGTCGGCAAGCATTTCGTGCAGGTCTGCACCACCACCCCGTGCTGGCTCGTGGGTTCCGAAGGCATCGTCGATGCCTGCAAGAAGCATCTGGGCATCGGGCTGGGCGAGACGACCGCCGACGGGCAGTTCACCCTGATCGAGGTGGAATGTCTGGGCGCCTGCGTCAACGCGCCGATGGCGCAGATCAATGACGATTATTACGAAGATTTGACGCCCGAAAACACCGTCGCGCTGCTGAAGGCCCTGGCCGACGGTAAGCCGGTCAAGGCCGGTTCGCAGACCGGGCGGCGCGGCGCGCAGGCGGCATCGGGACCGACCAGCCTGCATGAGTTCGCCAAGGCGGCGGGCGTGGAGGGCCAGGGCTGATGCTGAGCGACAAGGACCGTATCTTCACCAACCTCTATGGCTGGCAGCCTTTCGGGCTTGAGGCGGCGAAGAAGCGCGGCGACTGGGACGGCACCAAGGAGATCCTCGCCAAGGGCCGCGACTGGATCGTCGAGGAGATGAAGAATTCGGGCATGCGCGGCCGCGGCGGCGCCGGCTTCCCGACCGGCATGAAGTGGTCCTTCATGCCCAAGTCCAGCGACAAGCCGCATTACTTGGTGGTCAATGCCGACGAGGGCGAGCCCGGCACGTTCAAGGACCGCGACATCATGCGGTACGATCCGCACAAGCTGGTCGAGGGCTGCCTGATCGCCAGCTTCGCGATGGGCGCGCATGCCTGCTACATCTATAT
>CAZNNJ010000375.1:0-5892 GCA_964574305.1 uncultured Rhodospirillales bacterium
AAGCCAGCCTCCGGCGCCGCCTTGCGCAGGACCCAGAGCGGCATCGGGGTGATGTGGCCGTATTCCATATAGTCGCGGTCGGTGTACCAGCGTGACGTGCCGGAAGTGACGTACATCGCCTTCGAGAGCGCGCTCTCCAGGTTCGGCGTCGACAGCAGCAGCTTGCCGCCCGGCTTCAGGCAGGCGAAGCACTGGCGCAGGAACTGGCGTGGGTTTTCCAGATGCTCGATGATCTCGGTGGCGGTGACGGCGTCGTAGAGCTTGCCGATGGTCCTGGAGAATTCGGTATTGAGGTCCAGCGCCTGGAAGGGAACCTTGCCCTTCAGCTTGAAATTCTCCTCCACCATGTCGCAGCCGGTCATCTGGAAGCCGGCCTCCTGAAGGCGCAGGCACATGGCGCCGGAGCCGGAGGCGACGTCGAGCACCTCGGCGCCCTTGGGGAATTCGGCCATGGCGAGGTCGCCCACCATGTCGTGCAGCCCCTCGACCGCATGCATGCGCAGGCCCTGATAGTTGATGTCGTCGCCCTTCAGCCCCTTGGCCTGTTCGCGATAGAAGGCGACCCGGCCCTCGTCGCTCAGGACCGGCGATTCGTTCTCGCTCACGTACCTTCTCCAGTCTGAAGCTGTTCTCCGGCGATCATGGACGAAACCAGGGCACCCAGCAAAATGCAAAAGAACGGCACCCACCAGATCATGTAGTTGTTGTGCGCATCCGGCCCGGTCAGCAGCGCGCCGACGACCGAGAGCACGGTCAGGCCGCAGCGCCGGGTGAAGCTCGCTGTGCGCAGGGCCAGATAGACCAGGACCGCGAGCAGAAACAGGAAATAGACCAGCTTCGCCAGGGTCGGCACGATGGACGGCATGCCGTGCATCCAGCTGGTGATGTCGATCGGGCGGGACAGGATGAACATTAAGACGTTGCGGGTGAAATCCGCCGGATCCCACAGATAGAAGGCCACGGCAGGCAGGATGCCGGCGATCCCGCCCAGGAAATAGAAACCGATATGCCGCCGCCGCAGGCAGCACAGCGCCATCAGCAGACCGGGAAACAGCTTGGCCGCCACCGACAGGCCGATCAGCAGTCCGGCCCGCCCCAGCCGCGTCTCGGCCAGCAGCAGCGCCATCACCAGCGGCAGCACCGGCGCCAGATCGGTGACGCCGTGCTTATAGATGTCGCGCGGCAGCACCGGCAGCATCAGCCAGGCCGCCAGCGCCAGCAGCCCGGCTTCACGCCCGCCGATCCGCCGGGCAGACAGGAAGATCGCCGCCGAGACGCCCGCGTCGAGCAGCAGGTTCATCAGCCGTAGCCCGGTCTCGCCCAGTACTGAGGCCAACGGCGCGTAGGCCGCCATCATCATCGGCAGGTATTTATAGCCGGGAAAATCCGGATATTCCGGATGCAGGTCGATCGGCGCGGCATAAGGGTTCTGGCCGGCAAGGACCGCGTGGATGGCGGCGATGGTGGTACGGCCGATATCCTCCATGTCGGAGGCATGGAGGAACGTCAGGGCCATCCGCAGCCGGTTCAGCGCCAGCAAAACGCACACGGCCATCAGGATCGCCGGCAGTCGGTCGAGCCCGGCAAGGTTGCACACGCCGAACGCCGTCAATACCAACGGTGCGGCAGCGAGAGCGACTGCCGCCACGGCCTCGGCCATGCTGAGCCGCGATGGGGTCAGTGCCACGAATATCGCCAGCACCAGGCCCAGGGCGACAACCAGCGCCGTCGCACTGCGTGCCGGAAGACCGCCCTCCATCGTCAAGGTTGCGCAGACTGCAGCCAGGCCGAGGCCGAGCAGCATGATCGCCTTGGCCCCGCCGGCGAGGTCGAAATCCTGCATCAGCACGATCGCGATCCAGAACATGCCGTAGATCAGCAGCCCGACCGACAGCGACCGTGCCGTCCTGCCGGCGTCCGCACGTAAGGGCGGTAATACCAGGCAACGCCCAGCACCGCGGCGATCATCGCCACCGCGCCCAGATGGGCCGCATAGAAGGTGCCGACCGGAAAATCGGGCACCGAGCTCGCCAGATACTGGACATAGGCGAGCGCCGATCCGGCCTGGAACAGGACCGCGATCCGCCAGGCGCGCGGCACTAGGCAAGCGAAGAGAAAGGCGAACATGTCGGCCGGGAAGAAATAGCGGTCATGCATCCGGGGCAGCAGCGACGGCTCCAGCGACAGCCACAGCGTCACCGCAAGGATGACGAACAAGGGCGGCAGCGGCGGGCGCAGGCGGAAACGCGAGACCAGGACTGCCACGCTGGCCAAGCCCGGCCCCAGCACCGCGCCATAGCCGAACCAGGACCGCACCTGCTCCGACAGCCCGTCCTGGAAGAACATATAGGCGTTGGGCGCATGGGCCGAGAGCGAATGCATGAACCCCGCCTGGCCGGCATAGACGGCGATCAGGCTGATCCAGCTCCGCCCCGCCAGGGCAGCCGGCAGCATCAAGAGACCATAGATGATGGGCGGCAGGATGACCGCCCGCCACGGGATCGCGCCGGTCAGCAGCAGGTAGACGAAGAACGGCGCCAGGAAGATCGCCTGCACCTTCAGCGACAGGGCGACCGCATACATCAGGATCGCCTGGAGCGGGCAGCCGCGGATCAGGCAATAGGCGAAGGCGAGCAGGAAGGTGGTGTAGATGATGTCGCACTGGCCCCACACCGCCCCGTTCAGGATCATCGTCGGCAGGTTGAGAAACAGACAGGCCGAGAGCAGCGCCAGCCGCCGGTCGGGCCGGACCAGCAGCGCGATCTTGTAAATAAGAAAGGCGGAAATCCCGTCGAACAGGATCGAGATCGACTTGATCAGCGTGACCCGGTCGAACACGCCGTCCAGGTACGACACCGCCGTCATCATGTAGATGTAAGGCGGCGTGTAATTATAGAAATTGTCCGACAGCGCGGCGAAGCGGCCGTGCGTGACGATGTAGTCGAACCATTGCAGCAGGAAATCCTGCATGTCGTGGCTCTGGAACGGCAGGGCAAGCCAGCGCAATACCAGCGCCAGCAGGATCAGCCCGGCGCAGAGCGGGTAGAAGACACCATCCCGCGCCAACACCGCCGCTCCCTGGTTCATATGCTGTCCGTGCTACTCATTATCGGCTGTTGAAGGCCGTATCATCTTGAAGCTTTAGCATATTCTAGGGAAAAGCATCGGCTTCAATAACCTCGCCCCAACGGGGAGAGGTCGGAGCGCGAAAGCGCTCCGGGTGAGGGGGCGGCGAGCGAAGCGAGCCTTCTCAAAGGCTCCGGCCTAACGGCGACGCCCCCTCACCCGGCGCTACGCGCCGACCTCTCCCCGCAGGGCGAGGTCAGTTCAGCCCCGCCACGATCTTCTCCGACACCTCCCACAGCTTCGCGGCCAAGGCCGCATCGTCCGCTTCGGGGCGGGGTTTGGCGACGTTGCAGTCGGCCCAGTATTCGCCGGAGATGGTGGCCGCCTTGGGGTTGGCGGCGACATAGCATTGGGTGGCGGCGCCCTGGGGGATGGTCTTCAGGAAGAGGGCGTTGGCGGTTCCCCAGACCAGGGAACTGACCAGCGAGGACATGCCCAGATGGCGGCCGAGATTGGTCGCGATCACGCCGGGGTGGATGGCATTGGCGGTCTTCTTCGTGCCGGCGAAGCGGCGGGCGAGTTCCTTGGCGAAGAGCACGTTGGCGGTCTTGGACTGGCCGTAGGCGACCCAGCCCTTATAGCCGCGTTCGCCCGAAAGATTGTAGAACTGGATGCCGCCGACCGGCGCCATCTGATGCGCCGCGCTGGACCGCACAACCCCCCTTGCATCGTCGGTCAGCTGGTCCAGAAGGCCGGTCACCAGCATGAAGTGGCCGATATGGTTGGTGAAGAATTGCAGCTCATAGCCATGCGCCTGGTTGAGCTTGGGCAGGGCCATGATGCCGGCATTGGCGACGATGGCATCCAATGGCGTGCCCATCGCCTTCACCGTCTCGACGCAGGCGCGGACCGACGCCGGGTCCGACAGTTCGCAGGCCACGCCGGTCGCCTTGCCGGTGACGGTCGCCGCCGCCTCGTTCGCCTTGGCCTCGGTACGGGCCGCGCCGATGACATGGGCGCCGCGGCTGGCCAGCACCCGCATCGTCTCCAGACCCAGGCCGGAATTGCAGCCGGTGACCAGGATGGTCTTGCCGGCCAGCGCCGCGCCCTCGGTCACGTCCGACGCCGATGAGGCATAGCCGAAACCGGTCGGCCCCTTGGGTTTGAAATAGGCGATCAGCGACATGAATAGGCCCCCTGCTCGATCAGTTATCGTTGGCGTTTCTACAGCATAACCACAGGCGTGGAAGCGGAAATCGGCGGATCGATCAAGCTCTGGGCAGACCCATGATCCTGGCGGCTGCGCGGCAGTCGGCGATCGGCCGGCCGGCCTCGCGGGCGATGGCGACGACCTCCTCGATCAGCGTCTTGTTGCTGGGCCGGCGACCCACGCTGGCATGGTCCTCCAGCCCGATGCGGACATGGCCGCCGGCCTCGATCGCCATGCGGGTGAGACCGGTCTCGGTCACGTCGCCGCCGGGCACCGCGACCGACCAGGCAAGGCCGCTGCCCTCCAGCATCTCGACATAGGCGTCGAACGCCTTGCGGGTCGGGTTCATGCTGAAGAACTTGAAGCCGCCCTTCGTGAAATCGATGAAATTATGGTCGCCGGCGAAATAGAGCTTCACCATCGCCCCCGCCGGCAACCGCCCAGCCCGGTGATAGGCGAGCACGGTCTGGAGATAGGACGGGTCGTAGATCGCGATCGAGGGGCCGAGCCTATAGCGCTCCATGATGCCGAGCAGATATTCGATCTCCTCGAACGGCACGGCATAGACGGCGCGGAACGAGCCCGGCAGGCCGTTCTCGCCGGAATTGGCCATGTTGACCGAGCCGGGATCGAGCACCGTCATCTTGATCAGCCCGGACTGGGCGATCAGCTCGGTATGCTCCCACCGTTCCTGCAAGGTGCCGCCGGCCCCGGCGGTCGGGCACAAGATCGCATCGGGCCGCTCGGCGACGATAGCGCGGTAGGCTTCCATGTAAGCATCCGCCGCCGGGCGGCCCAAAACCGACAGCTTCTCGATGTGGCTGTGGATCACGCTGGCGCCGGCATCGATGCAGGCGATGGCGTCGGCGGCGACCTCGGCCGGCGTCTTGGGAGTATGCGGATTGTGCGAGCGCGGCGTGCTGCCGTTGATCGCAGCCTCGATGATCAGCGGTTCCATGTTTCCTCCCCTATCGCTTGTTGCGGCGATAGTGGCGGGAAACGCCGGGCTTTGGAAGCGGCTTAGGCGGAGCTTTGCGGCTCGCTCCGGGGCTTGCTTTGAAGGCAGACCATCTGGAACAGGCTCGGTCTCAGGCCGCGTGGCACGGCCGGCTGCGGCTCATGCATCGTTATTTCGGGCTGACCGGACGTGTCGGCATCGGATGCCAGGTGGTCAGGTTCGAAAGAGTCGGGCGCCATAATCTCTCCGGTTGCGCGAGCCTGTGCTCGGAGCAACCGGTAGACCGATTCATGGTTCCATGTTTAGCCGCGAGAGGCGCGACGCTTCCGCGCGGCCTCGCCGAAGCTGCGGAACAGCGCCATCGAAAAGGGGGAATTCACCACATCCCATTCCGGATGCCACTGGACACCGAGCGTATAGCCCTTGGCATCGGTCACGCGCACGCCCTCGACGGTGCCGTCGGGTGCGGTCGCCTCGGCGGTGAGGCGGGGCGCCAGGGTCTCGATCCCCTGCCAGTGCAATGAATTGACCATGACAGATTCCGTGCCTGGGATCAGGCCGGCCAGCGCGCCGCCGGGAGCAAGCCGCACCTCGTGGGCCAGGACATATTGCTCGGGCAGCGGCTTCTTGTAGGGCGCGCGATGGTCGAGCCGGCCGG
>CAZNNJ010000376.1:0-906 GCA_964574305.1 uncultured Rhodospirillales bacterium
ACGATGTTCCGCAGTCCCTCCAGTGGCATCTGCGCCTCCAGGAGTTGGGCGACCAGGCGGAATTGGTCTGCGAAATCGGCCAGGGCCCCAAGGGGCCGCAGGTCATGCGCATCATCGAAACGCTGAGCCTGGGCTCCGTCGCATCCCACCAGCCGCGCGCCTCGGCGCCCGCGCCGGGACCTGAAGAGGAAATGGCTGGAACAGTCAAGTGGTTCAAGCCCGACAAAGGCTTCGGCTTCATCACCGCCGACGATTCCGCCAAGGACGTCTTCGTCCATAAAAGCGTGCTACGCCGCTCCGGCCTCAACGTGCTGGAAGCCGGCCAGCGCGTCCAGATGCGCGTCCAGGACGTCGAAAAAGGCCGCGAAGCCACCTGGGTCATGCCGCTTTAGGGCTGGCCGGGTCCAATTATTTCACCGTCATTGCGAGGAGCGGAGCGACGCGGCAATCCAGAGCCGGTAGCCCGATAGTATGGCTTTTGGCCCTGGATTGCTTCCCGCCCCAGAGGGGCGTTTGCGTCTCGCAGACACCGCGCTTTGCGCGGGGGCTCGCAATGACGGTGGAGAGTGGCCTCAACCCGCGATCAGGCCTCCATCCAGGACCATGGCGTGGCCGACCATGAAGGACGACCGGCCGGAGCACATATAGAGAATGCCGTCGGCGATCTCCTCGGGCGCGGAAATGCGGCCGATCGGATGGGCGTTGTTCATCCGCGCCAGGAAATCCATGTCGCCGCCATGGTTCTGCTCGGTGATCGGCGTGTCGACGCCGCCCGGGCACATTGCGTTGAAGCGGGTGTTCTCGCGGGCATATTGCAGCGCCGCCGCCTTGGGCATGCCGATCACGCCGTGCTGGCTCGCCGTATGCTACCGCCTATTAGAGACGGCAGCCCGGCGGGACATGACC
>CAZNNJ010000376.1:916-5890 GCA_964574305.1 uncultured Rhodospirillales bacterium
GCCGTATAGGACGGCTTGTTATAGACGGCGGTCAGGCCGGCGATCGACGCGACATTGACGATCACGCCGCCGCCCTGCTTCTCCATCTGGTGCAGTTCGTGCTTCATGCACAGGAACACGCCCTTCAGGTTCACAGCGACGATCTTGTCGAATGTGTGCTCCTCCCAGTCCGCATCGGGCGCGACCTCGGGATCGATGCCGGCATTGTTGACGGCATAGTCGACCCGGCCGAAGGCCGTGACGGTGCGCGACACCAGGGCGGCGACGGATTTCGTATGGCTGACATCGGTGTGGATGAAGACCGCCTTGCCGCCCTCGGCGACGATCGCGCGCGCGGCTTCCTCGCCCAGCGTGTCCTGGATGTCGGCGACGACGACGCTCGCTCCGGCCTTGGCGAACGCCCTCGCCGTCGCCAGCCCGATGCCGCCGCCGGCGCCCGTCACGATGACAGCCTTCCCCGCAAACTCTGAGCTCACGAAATCCTCCTGTCACATCCCTGTATAAATCGTTAAGGGTTTCATAATCGTTTCTCACAGAACTGTAACCGGTATTTCGTTTGCCACCTCTTGGTTACCCCGAAAGTGTCGGTTTATGATCGCGGCATGAGCACAATCCTCGTTACCGGCGCCGCCGGATTCATCGGCAGCCACGCCATTCTCGCCCTTTCCGAAGCTGGACATACGGTCATCGCCGTCGACGATCTGTCGACCGGACGGCGCTGGGCGGTGCCGCCGGAAATGACCTTCATCCAGGCCGATATCGGCGATGCGGCGGCGATGCGGGGCGTGTTCGCCGGGCACAGGATCGACGCGGTGATGCATTTCGCCGGCAGTATCGAGGTCGGCGAATCGGTCACCCATCCGCTGGACTATTACCGCAACAACACGGTCGGCAGCCTGACCCTGATCGAGGCCGCGATCGGCGCCGGCATCCGCAAGATGGTTTTCTCCTCCACCGCCGCGGTCTATGGCGAGCCGGAATTCCAGCCGATCCCGGAAGAGGCGGTCACGAAGCCGATCAACCCGTACGGCTGGACCAAGCTGATGACCGAGCACATGCTGCGCGACGCATCGGCGGCACACGGCCTGAATTACGTGGCGCTGCGCTATTTCAACGTCTCTGGCGCCGATCCTGAGGGCCGCGCCGGGGAGAGCATCAAGAAGCCCAGTCACCTGATCAAGCGCGCCGTCCAGGTCGCGGTCGGCATCCTGCCTGAGCTGGGCCTGTTCGGCGAGGACTACCCGACGCCCGACGGCACCTGCGTGCGCGACTACATCCATGTCAGCGACCTGGTGGATGCGCACCTGCTGGCGCTGAACCATCTTGAGGCCGGCGGCGGGAACCTGACGATGAATTGCGGCCACGGCAAAGGCATATCGATCCGCGAGGTGATTCGCGCCGTGGAGCGCGCGACCGGCGAGCCTCTGAACGTGAGGAGCGCGCCGCGCCGGCCGGGCGACCCGCCGCAGCTGATCGCCGCCGCCGACAGGATCAGGGAAAAATTCGGCTGGCAGCCCAAATACGATCTCGACGCCATGGTGGTTTCCGCGCTCAAATGGGAGCGCCTGCTGGCCGCCGCGCCGGACGGCGTCCATCCGCTTTCCGTGACGTCAAAGAGCTGACTTGGCCGGTACCGAGATTGAAAAGCTGATCCAGCTTCTAGCCAAGCTGCCGGGCCTGGGGCCCCGCTCGGCCCGGCGGGCGGCGCTGACCATGCTGAAGAAACGCGAAACGATCATGATGCCGCTCGCCGAGGCGATCGAGACGGCGGCGGCCGCGGTCACCAACTGCTCGACCTGCGGCAACCTCGATACGAAGGATCCCTGCAATATCTGCGCGGACCCGCACCGAGACGGTGAGATCATCTGCGTGGTCGAGGACGTGGCCGATCTGTGGGCGCTTGAGCGCAGCGGGGCCTTCCGCGGCCGCTATCACGTGCTGGGCGGAACCTTGTGGCCGTTCCAGGGGGTGGGGCCGGATGATCTCACCATCGGCAAGCTGGTCGAGCGCGCCCGCGACCCCCAGGTGCGGGAGATCATCCTGGCGCTCAACGCCACGGTCGAGGGGCAGACCACCGGCCACTATATCGCCGAGCAGCTGGCCGGCGCCGGGGTCAAGATCACCCACCTGGCGCACGGCGTGCCGATGGGCGGCGAGCTCGACTATCTCGATGACGGGACACTGACGGCGGCGCTGAGAGCGCGGCGATGAGCTTTCCGGAGATTTTCGACGAGGTCGAGACTTGGGTCTTCGACCTCGACAACACGCTTTATCCCGCCGTCAGCCATGTGTTCGACCAGATCAGCCGGCGCATGACCGCCTTCATCGCAGAGCATTTCGACATCGCGCCCGACGCGGCGCTTCGGCGCCAGCGCGATTACTTCATGCGCTACGGCACGACGCTGCGCGGTCTGATGACCGAGCACGGCCTGCCGCCGGGACCGTTCCTCGATTTTGTGCACGACATCGATATCGGTCCGGTCCGTGCCAATCCGGACCTCGCCTTGAAGCTTGGCCTGCTGCCCGGCCGCAAGCTGATCTTCACCAACGCCTCGCGCATCCATGCCGAGCGGATCATGGAGAAGATCGGCATCACCGCGCATTTCGAGGGCATCTTCGACATCGCCGCCGCCGACTATATCCCCAAGCCCGACCGCACCGCCTACGCGATGATGCTGCGCCGCCACGGCGTGAAGCCCGGCACCGCCTGCATGATCGAGGATATCGCCGCCAACCTGGAACCGGCCAAGGCGCTCGGCATGACCACCGTGTGGCTGAAGGGCGAGATCTCGTGGGCGAAGCCGCCGAAAGGCATCGGCACCCCGCGCTATATCGATTTCGTCGCCGACGATTTGACCTCGTGGCTGGACGGGGTGCTGGCGCGGCGGGCGGTTGCCCAGGCTTGAATTCTTCGCTGTCCGGAAGCCGGGTTTCTCCAGCGACGGGCGTCGGCGGCCATGGTTTTCCGGCCCCGTCGGGCCGGGTGATCCAACCCACGAATTATCTCGTAAATAGAACACATTAGTGTATCCTAGACCGTGTCCTAGTCAGCGGAACCGAGTTGGCCTCTCATTCATTTACGCATCCGGGTTGGCGCAAGAACGGCCCGTGAGCCAAGAAGAAAGGGGAAAAAGATGCCGGTAAAAGAAGCGGATCGTGCTGAATTCGAGGCGTTCAGCGACCTCGGGTTCGACAGCAAGGGCAGAGAGGTCCTCGTTGGCCTCAGTTACGAGGAAACCGAGTGGTACCTCGAAGTCCTGGAAAGGGACCGCGCCGGGCGCGGTCTGTTGACCAAGGAGGAAAGCCTGCGCCGATCCGCTCTGGACGACCGGCATACCGCCGCCCGCCTGAAGATCGTGGAACAAGCCAGCCAGGCTCGATTCAATATGGTCTGGGGCAAAATCTGGCGGAAGACCACGCAGATGCATCCCGGCGTCGTGGCGCGGGTCCGCGCCAACGCCAAGCAGGAAGCGCTCTGAATATTATCCGGCCTTGCAGCAGACGGCCTGTCTTCGCCTCCTGGTCCGTAAAACATCTGGTTTCGCTGTGCTTTGATGCCTAAAACCCTTCTCAATTCCTTGAGGAGGGTTTGTTGCGGCTGTTTCCTGCATGTCTTCTCGTCGCATCGTTGGCCCGCACGGCGCTCGCTGCGCCCGCCGGCTATCCGAGGCTCGAAACCCCGATGCCGGTGGCCAGCACCGGTCCGGTCCTGTCGGCGGTCGATCTCTACAAGCAGACTTCGCCGTCGATATATCTGATCGTGGCGGCCAAGGACGATGCCGCCTTCAAGGCGCGCAAGGGTGTCTATGAGGGGTCGGCGGTGGCGATCACCCAGAACCTGGCGCTGACCAACTGTCATATCGTCAAGGGCCGTGCCAAGCTGATCCTGATCCAGAAAAAGCAGAAGGATACGGCCACCGTCGTCGCCTCAGACCCGCGCACCGACCGCTGCATCATCCAGACCGAGACGATGCAGCTCCGCCCGATCGCCGGCGTCCGCGCCTATCGGGACCTGGCGGTGGGCGAGAAGGTCTATACGATCGGCAATCCCAGCGGACTGACCTCGACCTTGAGCGAGGGGATCATCTCGGGCCTCAGGATCCAGCGCGGCGTGCGCTATGTGCAGACTTCGGCGCCGATCTCGCCCGGCTCGTCGGGCGGCGGGCTGTTCGACGAGCGCGGCAACCTGCTCGGCATCACCAGCTTCAAGATCGAGGATGCCGAGAACCTCAATTTCGCCATCGCCGCGGAGGATTACTGGCGCAAGCCGGGCGGCAAGCAGCGCGCCTCGCATCGCAAGGATGACGGCGGCGAATAGATCGCTTGCGCGCATCCGCGTTGACAGGGGCGGGTAGGCCTCGCATGGTCCGCCCAACCTGAAAACAGCCCCCATACCTGCAAACAGCCCACCCAAGGTTTCCATGACGACGCCGGAATTCGCACAGATCATCGAAGAGTCCTGGGAGCAGCGCGAGCAGCTCTCTTCCAAGACGCAGGGGCAAGTGCGCGTCGCTGTCGAGGCGGCGCTGGACGGGCTCGACCGCGGCGAATATCGCATCGCCGAGAAAGGCCCCGACGGCTGGGTCGTCAATCAGTGGCTGAAGAAGGCGGTGCTGCTTTCTTTCCGCCTCAACGATTCCCGGCCGATGGCCGGCGGCTATGACAAGGTGCCGCTCAAATGGACCGGCTGGGGCGACAACAGCTTCGCCGCCGCCGGCTTCCGCGCCGTGCCAGGCGCGGTGGTCCGCCGCTCCGCCTATATCGCGCCGGGCGTCGTGCTGATGCCCAGTTTCGTCAATGTCGGCGCCTATGTGGACGAGGGCACGATGGTCGACACCTGGGCCACCGTCGGCTCCTGCGCCCAGATCGGCGCCAACGTGCACCTGTCGGGCGGCGTGGGCATCGGCGGCGTGCTGGAACCGCTGCAGGCCAGCCCCACCATCATCGAGGACGACTGCTTCATCGGCGCCCGCT
>CAZNNJ010000377.1:0-3685 GCA_964574305.1 uncultured Rhodospirillales bacterium
TTTGGCCTTCCCCCCGTGTAGCGTCTTGCCATCGAACATCCTGATCCAGCCGTCGTTCTCATCCGCCGGGATGGCGCACGAGGCCAGCAAAGCGGCGGCAATCAGGCCGAGCGATAGTGTTTTCATAGCGTCATTGTATTCGAATTCGCATGACGTTTTACCTGGCAATCCGTCTAACCGGACTGATCGCTTATGCGTATACTTACTGCCATCGCGCTGGCAGCCGAGCAGATTGGCGGCGCCGCCCGTTGCCTTGAGATGTCCGTCGAGCACGCCAAGCAGCGGGTCGCCTTCGGCCGACCGATCGGCGGCTTCCAGGCGATCAAGCATATGCTCGCGGAAATGACTCTGCTGGTCGAAACCGGCCGCGCGGCCGTTCATTTCGCCGCCCGCGCCTCGGACGACGCTGCCGCAGACGGCGATTTCGAGGCGCTGGCGCAAGCCGCCTCCACGGCGAAGGCCTACTGTTCGGACGCCTTTTTCCGTTGCGCCGCCGATACGATCCAGGTGCATGGCGGCATGGGCTTCACGTGGGAGCACGACGCCCACCTCTATTTCAAGCACGCCCGCTGCAGCGCGACTGAGCTTGGCGATCCGGCCTGGCACCGCGAACGCGTCGCCCGGTCTATGCTCGGACCGCTGGGAGAGGCTGCATGAGCCACAGACGAGGATCAGCTGAAGAGCCATTCCGGACCGAAATCAGGGCTCGTTTCGAATCCGCTCTTACCGGGCGCCTCCAGAACATGCGCGGACCGCACGTCAACCGCGAGGATGAGGATCTGTCACGCGCCCTGGAGGAGAAGCTCGGCGAGGCCGGATTGGGCTGCATCGGCTGGCCCAAGACCTATGGCGGACGCGCCGCAACGCTCGCGGAGCGCGTGATCTTTGCCGAGGAATGGGCCCGCGCCGGGCTTGCCTCACGGCCGAATCATGTCGGCGTGGAGCTGATAGGCCCCACGCTTCTCGAATTCGGCACCGAGGCGCAGAAGACCCGCTTCTTGCCGCCGATCGTCGCCGGCCGAGAATTTTGGGCGCAGTGCTTCTCCGAGCCCAATGCCGGCTCCGACCTTGCGAACGTCCAGACCCGCGCGCATCTCGAGGACGGAGCCGACGGACCGCATTGGGTGATCGAAGGGCAGAAAACCTGGGGCAGCCATGCCCAGATGGCCGATTGGTGCTTCGTCGTCTGCCGCACGGACGCCGGCAGCGCCAAGTCGAAGGGCCTGTCCTTTTTGCTCGTACCGCTTCGGCAGCCGGGGATCACCATGCATCCGGTACGCCAGATGACCGGCGAAAGCGATTTCAACGACATCTTCTTCGATGGGGCACGCACGCCCGCTGAAAATATTGTCGGAGCCCCCGGCGATGGGTGGCGCATCGCGATGGCGACATTGTCCTATGAACGCGGCGTGTCGACCTTCGGCTACCAGGTTCGTTTCCGTCGCGAACTGAATGAAATCACGGCGGCTGCTCGTGCAAACGGTAAAGCGAGCGATCCCATCATCCGGCAACGCCTGGCTCAGGCTGAGATCGGCTTACGCGTCATGCACGCCTTTTCGATGCGCATGCTGACCAACATGGAAAGCGGACGGGATGGGCCTGAGGCCATACTGAACAAACTCTTCTTTCCTAACTGGCACCAGGCATTGGGGGAACTTGCGATGGATATTCTCGGTCGCAAGGCGGAACTCGCGCCGGGCGATGAGTACCGCTTCCCGGAATTGACACGGATGTTCTTGTTTTCGCGCGCGGATTCGATCGGATCGGGGACCAGCCAGGTCCAGCGCAATCTCATCGGGGAACGCGTGCTGGGGCTGCCTCGAGAGCCGCGCTAGCGACGCCCAAGGCGATGATCGCGTGCGCGGGCGCAACTGGGGATCACGTGAATTGAACATTTTTACCAACAACGACCCGATGGTTGCGGAACTCACCGGTCCCGACGGTGTGTTCGCGCTGGAGACGCGCAACTTGCGGGAGCGGCCGGTCAGAATCCTGAAAAATCATCCGCATACGATCGGCGAGATCATTCGGGTTGCCGAGGGGCACCGGGATGCCGATCTCATTTTTGACCGCGGCGTCATCTATAAGACCGGACAAGTGCTCGATCAGGCAGGCGCACTCGCACACACACTTCAGCGACGGTTTAACGTGGGTAAAGGGACGCGCGTCGCAGTTGCGATGAGCAACCGCATCGAATGGATGCCCAGCTTCCTGGCTATAGCCGCGCTCGGTGGCATTCCTGTCGTGGTCAACAGCCGCGGCTCCGCGGAGGAGCTGAACCACGCGATTCAGTCGCTACGCTGCGAGTTGGTCATCATCGACCGCGACCGCATGGCTTTGCTCCTGGAGTTGGTCCCGGATCCGGTCTGTCCCCTGATTGCGATCGAAGCAGACCCAACCCTTCTCCGCCCGGGGCAGGATTTAAGTTGGAATGAGGCTGTCGACGGAGCCGGAACCCATGTTCTTCCCGTCGTTGAGACAATGCCGGACGATCCGGCAATAGTGCTCTTCACTTCGGGCACGACCGGATTTCCGAAAGGTGCGCTGCTTTCCCAGATGGCGGTCACCCACGGTGTCGGCCTGGCACGGCTAATGGGGCATTTGAACGACCTGCAGTATGAGCAAGAATTCGGCACCAAGGTCGATCCAGCACGCGGGGCCAATCGCTCTCCCACGATTATCGCGGGGCCGCTCTTTCATGTCGGCGGCGTGATGCCCTTCCTGCGCTGCCTGCTGACCGGTGTAATGGCGATTCTCCTGCCAAAATGGAATCCGGAGCAGGTGCTGGAAATCATCGAACGCCACGGCGTCTCCCGGATCGCATTCGGGCCGACGATGTACTGGGATCTTCTGCGTTCGCCGCTCGCTGGGCCCGCCAATCTCGGTCGGATTCGGTTCATCGCGAGCGGCACCGCACCGGTCGCGCCGAGCCTCTTGATGGAACTACGCAAACGCATCCCCTACGGCCTGCTGAGCAATACCTACGGCAGCACCGAGACAATGGGCTATGGCGCATCGATCTGGGGACAGGAACTGATCGAACACCCAACGGCCTGCGGCCATGTCGCACCGAGTGTCGAGATACGCCTCGTTAACGACAACGGGATCGATACCGGTATCGGCGAGCCGGGTGAAATCTATATCCGGAGTGCCGCCGTCATGGACGGTTATCTGGAGCGACCGTCGGAAACTTCCGAGTGCTTCGCGGACGGATGGCTGCGCACGGGCGATGTCGGCCAGATGAACGAGAAGCAATTGCTCCATATCGTAGGCCGAAAAAAGCAAATGATCATCTCGGGCGGCGAAAACATCTACGTGGCCGAGGTCGAGCGCGTCCTCTCCGATATGCCCGATGTTCTCGAGGTCCTCGCTTTTGGGGTGCCCGATGCGCGCCTTGGCGAAAGGCTTGCCGTGGCGATCGTCAAACAGCCAGGCGCCAATCTCAACGATCGCGATGTTGTGGAGTTCGCGAAAAAGCAGCTCGCCGTCTACAAAGCTCCACGCATCGTGCTGTTTCGCTCCGAACCATTCCCACGCACGGCGACCGGAAAGCTGGACCGCACCCGTGTTGTTCCAGCACTGGTCGAAGCGATCGTCTGAGCAAAAGGGAGCTTGGATCGGAATATGAGCAGACTCGCAAATAAGGTTTTCATCGTCGTCGGCGGCGGTTCTGGCATCGGGTCGG
>CAZNNJ010000377.1:3695-5885 GCA_964574305.1 uncultured Rhodospirillales bacterium
GGGGTTGCTACCGCGGTTGCTCTAGCCCGCCAAGGTGCGCTCGTCGTCGTTTCCGACCTCATCGAGGATAATGCCGGGGCAGTTGCCGCGCAGCTTGTAGACGAAGGGCTTCGGGCCATACCTGTCCATGTCGACATCATCGAAGAAGGGTCGATCAAGGCGCTGATCGACCGGTGCGTCGAGGACTTCGGAGGCCTAGATGGCATACACGTCAACGCCGCCGATATGCGCGCGACCCACTTCGACACCGATGCTGTCGAGGTTCCCCTCGAGGTTTTCGACCGCACGATCGCGGTCAATCTGCGAGGACACCTGCTCTGTACGCGCTACGCGGTACCGGAACTGCTGAAACGCGGCGGCGGGGCGATCGTCTATACCGGATCGGTCGCCGGCAACCTCGGCGAGCCCACCCGCGTCGCGTACGGCATCAGCAAGCACGGGTTGGTCGGCCTGATGCGGCATGTAGCGCTGCGATGGGGCCGCGAGGGCATCCGCGCCAATATCGTGGCGCCGGGTTTTGTGATCGGCGAGGGCCAGCGCAACCGGATGTCCGCGGAACAGATCGCGGAACTGGAGGCCAGCTTCCGCCCCCTTCTCCCCTCACCCCGCTTTGGTCGACCGGACGACATCGCTTCGATGGTCGCCTTGCTGATGAGCGACGAAGGTCAGTGGATCAACGGCCAGACGGTGAGCGTTGACGGCGGACACTCCAGGAAGTGACGAAGATGGACCAAAACACCGTGGATGCGGGCCCGTTCGCGCCATCGTTCGCGTTGAAGCCGCCCGGCGACTACCTGTCATAAAAGGATCGGCAATCGGCGGGAGAATCGACGCGACGCCGGGCGGAGCGTGGGACCTCATGAACCAGGCACCGATGATCTTCTCATAGGTCTACGCAAGTGTCACGATATCGGAACCTAAGCCCCCCGATCTCTGGCCGTGGACGGTCAGCTCAGTAGCTGACCGGATTAACGGTAATCATTGCATTGAACTCGCCCCCGTCTCGTCCCCGGACAGGCCGATTGATCTCTGCCAGATATTGACCGCTATACAGCGTGCGGCCGGTTGTTTCGTCCGGATCAACGAGACACAACGCGAGAATCGCCTCGGCCATAGTCTCGGGATCTTCCGGCGCCTTGATACGGTCCGCTTGAATGACGCCGGCGGCCAAAAGCTCTTTGGTGCTTCGCGTCATGACCGAATTCACAGGGGCCACGGTATTGGCAGCAATCCCCATGCCATGCAACTCAGCCGCGAGCGACCGGGTAAAGAGATTGAGCGCGCTTTTCGCGGATGCATAGGCCGCTATTCCGGTGGTCCGATGGAACTCGAAGAACGGTGGACCGTCGTAGTTGGGGGCGGCGCGATCGGCAACGGTCGTGGACACATTGACGATATGACCTCGTCCCTTGGCAAGCATTCCCGGCAGCGCTCGCGTGATGAGGTCGCGAGGACCGAACACATCGACTTCGAACACGCGCCTGAAATGCTTGTCGGGCATCTTCCACGTCACGGCGCCGTAACCGGCAATCCCGGCATTATTGACAAGGATATCGACGCTCCCGAATTGCTCGAAAACGGCGTCCATGAACGCCGCGCGGGAGGTCGGATCGGCCATATCCAGGCGAAACGCGTAAGCCTTGTCGCCGCGTTTGCGGATTTGGGCGACGACCCATGCAAGCGTGTCGATTTTGGGAGCGACCTCATCGCCGATGGATCGCGCGGCGGCGATCACTGTTGCACCGGCAGAGGCTAGGCGCTCAGCCGTCGCTTCGCCGATGCCCCGACTTGCCCCGGTAACGATCGCAACCTTTCCTTCTAATTCTCGCATTCTCACCATCCTTCTTTCTTACTGGTGATGCCGGCCTCCGAGGAGAACATCTCCGCCCAAGCCGGTTCATCCCTTTATGCGGATCTGCCAGAGGCATCGGGCCATGGCCGAGATCGTAGTGCCTCCGGCAAGCGGCGGGGCGTGTGTCGGCGCCGCCCTGGCATCAGCAGAATACATTCCATTCGCGGTGCCCCCTCTCCTGTCAGTTGCGCGAACGCTGCTCGCCGATCCATTTCTCCAGCACCCCGTAGAGATAGGCGCAGTCCTCGTCCGTCATCGTCGGGTGGCAAGGCAGGCAGACGCCGTTCATCATGAACTGGTCGGCGACCGGATAGCCTTCCGGCGCGGCGCGGTCTTCC
>CAZNNJ010000378.1:0-5853 GCA_964574305.1 uncultured Rhodospirillales bacterium
CTTTACGCGCAACGACAACCTGGATGCGCGGCCGTTTTTCCAACCGGGGTCGCTTTCGCCCGCTTTCACGACGCCATCATAGGTATCGCACAGGAAGACCGTGGCATCGCTGCCGATCCTCTGCACGGTGAGCGCCATCAGGCATCCGGTGCCGCCCTGGTAGACGCCGACCTCCAGAATGTCGCCGGGCACCTTCGCCGTGGTCTGCCGAACCAGCTGGACGAGGGCGTAACGGCGGTAAATGTCGACCAGCGACTGGCTCTTCACCTGCTCATCGTCCTCCAGGAAAGCGGCGTCGGTGAGCCAGGGCGAATAGGTCGCGAAAGGGATCAGGACCGATTGGGGCAGAACGTCCGGAGTGCCCTTGTCGAATCGCTCGTTGCGCAGCGGATCCAGCATTTTCAAAACGGTGGACGGCCTGATGCCCCGCATGACCCTCTCTCCCAATTATGTTTCGGTTCGGTGTGCCGGCCGCGTGCCGCGACGAGGGCGCTTACTCGGTCAGGACCACCTGCAGGCCGCAAAGCGGCTTGCCGTTCGGGGAGGCGCAGTCCTCGCCGTCCGCGACGTCGATTGGATTCAGCCCGTCGACAAACCTGCCGAGCGTACGAAGCGTGTAACGGTCCTTGGCGTTCTCCTTGAGGCGAACCGCAATGCCGGTCAGCAATTTCGATTTGCCGCGCGTGCCGGCGAACTGGCTGGACCACTCGCTCCAGCCGGCCTCCTGGTCATGCACGCGATACTCCAGAAGCTCGTCGCGGGCATGGATGGAGAGGCCTTGGAATGTGAAGCGGTCGGACGATGGATTCACATAGCCGTGGTCCCCGGTGATGTCGCCCTTGTAGCTGACATGCGCGACGATGCGGACCGGAACCGGGGCAGCGGCGCCCTCGCTTTTTACCAGCGGAACGCCGCAATCGGCCTCTTGGGAAGCCGTTGAGATCTGTTTCTTGATCAGGCAGGCGTGCCGATAAAAATTGATGAACTTGGCGCTGCGGCCATAGGTGCGCAGGAAGGCGTCCTCCAGCGTCGCCAGTGGGACCAAGGCATCCCCCACCAGCAGGTCGAGCCAAGTCTTCAGATAGTCCACGCAGGTGATGCTGGCGACGCCGCGATAGCTTTCCCTGTAGTTGGTCTGCAAGTCCTCGACGATGTAGATGCCGTTGTTGCGAACGAAGGGAAACAGCGTCCGCAGCGATGTGATCTGGTGCTCCCACATATGAGAGCCGTCCTCGATGATGATGTCGAAGGGGCCGTGCTTCACGGCAACCTGCACCAGCTGCTCGATGTCCGACTGGTCGAGGATTTCGACGGCAATGCCTTTGCGCTCGAACCGCTTCGTCGCTGGATTGATGTCGGCGCCGACAATGTTCGCACGGGGAAAATATTCCGCCCAGGTGCTCAGCGACGCGCCGTTGAAAATGCCGATTTCAAGGATGTTCAGCTTTTCGCCGCGCATTGGCGCAAAGTACGTCTCATAGAAATTGAGATAGTCGTGACCCCGGGACGACTTGTCCGTACGATACTTCAGCCCGATGGCGTCGAGAGAAGCATTTTGCTGCGTTTTATCCATGATATTTGCAAGTTTCATTTGGCTAGTCCGCTCCAGCATCTATCTGTTTGTCTATGCGTCCGGCCAATCGCGTCCGCGAGGGGCAAGAGCCGATGCTCCGCCGCTCTCGGCAGCGATATATCGCTTTGGTCGGTTGAAGGAAATGACCGTCTGTGGCGGTGTTGGGGGTTTCAGGCTGCACCCCGGTCTATGTCACGGGCTGTGTTGCGCGTGACCGCAGCATGACGATCCGGTCGGTGAGCAGCTTTTGGGCCTCGCTCCCTTCCGTAAGGTCCAGCGCGGCTTTTGCCTGGGCCAGCGCCCCGGCCAGATCGTCGGACTGCTCCAGCAGGGAGCTGAGTTCGCGCCGCAGGCTGACTATGTTCGGGCGGAGCGCGACGGCTTTCTTCAGGGCTTCCGCGGCCGCGGGCGCATTGCCCATGCGCCTTTGCACGTCCATCACGCTTTCCCACAAGCCAGCCTGGCGTGGAAATTTCCTAGCGCCCGCTGTCGCCACCGCCAGCGCCTCTTCGAGCCGGCCCATCCGCTTCAGCACATCGCTCAGGAAGATTAGCGATGGCGGTCGGTCGCCGCCGACCGCCATGGCCTTATGGGCCAGTTCCAGGGCCTCTTCGAGCGGGCCCCCATGCTTGACGATAAATCCGCCCAGTCGAATGTAATATTCCCGTTGGGGCTCGCGCTCGGCGATATAGGTTTCGGCGAAGGCGAGCGCCGACGCCATGTCCAGGCTGCCGCGCTTGCGGATAATGATGGCGCAGCCGATGAAGGTGATCTCATCGACTTGATCGAGGATATGGCACTGCTGGTCCGACCGGCCGGACCGCAGCCGGCCGTTCTTCATGCGATCGCGGGCCAGATCGACGAAGTAGTTCTGGATCAGCACCGATCCGTCGCCGATCCAATTCGGATTGCCCTCGCCGAAATGGAAACCCGTGTCCTCGACGATGTAGATTCCGCCCGGCAGCAGGGTTGGGAAAATATGCTCGAAGGTGAAGACGATATGCCGGGCCCGGTGGGAGCCGTCGTCGATGACGATTTGCGGCGGATATTTCGCGCATACGCGTTGCAGGAAATCCGGATCGACCTGGGATCCGATCTCCACCGCCACTCGGTCGGACGCAAATTTCGCGCAGTCCGGGTTGATATCGATTCCGACGATGTTCGCCTTTGAAAAATAGTTCTTCCAGACCCTGAGCGAGCTGCCGTGGGCGACGCCGATTTCGATCATGTTGATCGGCTGATCGCGCCAGCCGTCAAAAAGCGGCTGATAGTGCCGAAGATAGTCCCAACAGAACGCAGCCGCCGACGATTTGTCCGTGCCCTCCAGGACGCCGATCATGTCCAGATCGATCGCCTCGCCGTCGAATTGCATGATCGTTCCTGTTTAGCGTGCGCTGCGGGATGACATACTACCGATGCCTCGGCGCAGGCAATGCGCCATCCCGCCCCGCCCGGAGGGCTTGAGAATCGGAGGGTGCTTGCGCTATGACGATCACGCGCCGTTACGTGCCGGGCAGCCGATTTTTCGCCCGGCGGGTAACGACTTCCGCGGCTGTCCGGCCAGAGAAGCGGCCGGCCGCGGGCATACCGTCGATACGATGATGCGGCCGAACATGCTCCCGAATAATGTCAAGCTGGTAATCTGGGATCTGGACGAAACCTTCTGGCGGGGAACCCTGGCGGAAGGGGAAATCACGCCGGTCGACTCCCGGACGCGGTGCGTCATCACGCTCGCCGAACGCGGGATCATCTCCTCCATCTGCTCGAAGAACGACTTCGAGACCGCCAAGGCGGCCCTGGAGAAGATCGGCGTCTGGGACTACTTCGTCTTTCCCAGGATCGAGTTCGGTCCCAAGGGCCAGAATATCGCGGCGATGATCGAGGAGATCGGCCTGCGGGCCGAGAACGTCCTCTTCATCGACGACAATGTCCTCAACCTGGAGGAGGCGAAGCACTACGCGCCCGGCTTGATGGTCGCGGACCCGGAAGAGCTTCTTCCCACTCTGCTCAGCCTGCCGCAGGTCGCGGGCAAGAACGACAGGGCGCTCTCCCGGCTCCAGCAATACAAGGCGCTGGAGGTGAAGGCGGTCGAGCGGTCAAAGTCGTCCGTCAGCAACGAGGAATTCCTGCGCCAGTGCGGCATCCAGGTCACGATCGATCACGATCTCGAAAAGAATTTCGATCGCATCGTCGAGATGGCCAACCGCACCAACCAGCTCAATTTCACCAAGAAGCGGCTGGAGACGCCGGAGGCGATCGCCGAATTCCGAAAGCTCTGCGGCAAGCACGGCGTCCAGACCGGCGTGGTCCATGTCACCGACAAGTACGGCGATTACGGCGTCGTCGGCTATTACGTGGTCTACCGCCATGCCCGCGGCAACGAGCTTCTGCATTTCGCCTTCTCATGCCGTACGATGAACATGGGCATCGAGCAGTATGTCTACGAATATCTGAGCGAGCCGCTGGTCACGATCGTTCCGCCGGTTTCCAACCCGATCAAATGCTTCGACAAGATCGACTGGATCAAGGAAGGCTCCGGCGCGTTCGAGGCCTTCTCGGTGCTCGAGGAGAAGAAGAAGCTGGTGCTGCTGGGCGGCTGCGAGCTGCTGCAGCTCGCGACGTTGTGCGGCCGGCACCGCGCCGAATTCGTTAATATCATGCGCGACGGCGTCGAGATCCGGTACGACGAGCCGGGCTTCGTGCTCAACAACCGCTTCAAGATGGCGAACGACCCTGCCTTGAAGCGGCTCAACTACTGGACCTATGAGGATGCGGTCGCCTTCGACGACAGCCTGAAGTCCGCGCATATCGTCATCGTCTCGCTGGCGACGTTCTTCTGGTGGGACTATTTCAGCAGCAACGCCGGCACGATGGTGCGCCCGGTCACGCCGACGCTGAAGCGGCGCCTCGCCACCGACGGCGTGTGGTTCGTCCAGAATTTCCATCGGCTTACGGCGACCGTGCCGGAACGGCACGTCCTGCTCGAACAGTCGCTGGAGCGCATCTCCGACCTCACGCCGTCGACCTGTCATCGTTTCGCGCTTGGCCAGAACACGCTGGGCCTGGAGGAGGGCAATCCGGGCCTCGGCCCCCGGCGCCGCAACAATGAGATACTGAAGCGGCTCTGCGCGAAATACGGCTACACATTCGTCGATATCGCCTCGATCATCGAGGAGCGGGACCTGATCAACATCGATCACTATGCGCGGCGCGGCCACATGGCCCTGGCGAATTTCATCTCGCAAAGCATCGGCGCCGCGCCGGAGCAGGCCACGCGGGAAGACGCCGCCGAAATACCGGAGCCGGCCGCCGCTGTGGGATCGTGAGCCGGTTCTTCATGGCCTTTCCTGCACGCGCGCAGGACCCGAACGATTGTCGCGTACCATTGAACCCGGCCTGACGGAGGCATAAGGTCCCCGGACCTCGTACCAGGCTTCATAAAAATCGGATAATTCCGCGCATGGCCCAGCAATTACTGTTCATCTTGCGCCAGTCCCCCGACTGGCATGCGCTTTCGGATGATTTCAGGCATGGCCGCCCGATCGAGCCCGAGCGCTTCAAGCCGCCTGTGCATATACCGGGCTTTCCCGGCAATATCGTTCAGCTGGTGGAGCAATGGAACGCTGCGATGCAGGTCGATTTTTTCACCTGCCGTTCCAAGCTGAAGGAATTGTGCGAGGATTCGCTTGCGCAGATCCCCAACATCCGCCGGATTTCCTATCTCGACGTCCCCAATCTGGGGTCGGAGCTCAAGAAGTCGCTGGTATTCTATCACGACGACGACGACTGGTTCTCGCCCACCATTGCCGAGACCCTGAAAGAGGTCCTGCCGGAAAAGTTCGACGTCTGCGTATTTCCCCTGATCCGGCTTTCCGGTGACACGACCACGATTGCCCGGCAGGTCGGGAAGCCTCCGGCGCTCCTGGTCGGGCGGCAGCGGCCGTTCTCTCACCGCTACCAGTCGAACAATTACGGCATCAACGGCCGGATCAGCGACCGCGAGATGATCCTCGGCATGAAGGATCACGTCGAGGCGTCCGAATATGCCAACAGCCACGGTCTGCGCGACGTCTATATCGACCGGATCGTCAGCGCGACCGCCAAGACCCCCTGCTCAGCCCAGGCCGTCGCCCAGCTTTTCCGCGTCGACGATCCGGCTGGGGCAAGGGCGACCGTGCGGAAATATGTCGCCAGCCTGAGGGAGCTCGCCGTCCCGGACGAGCTGTCCTGGGTCTCGGGCCGTGTCGCCAAGATCATCGACCTGTTTGCCGAGGCGGCCG
>CAZNNJ010000379.1:0-5829 GCA_964574305.1 uncultured Rhodospirillales bacterium
AATACGCCCGATCCGAGCTATCACGGCGCGGTCTGGGTCGAGGCGGTGAAGCCGCTCGGCCCCATCGCCTATATCCTGAAGGCCCGCACCACCCTGCTGCGCGACCTTGGGCCGGCGGCCAGCCCGTTCAATGCCTTCCAGACCATCCAGGGGCTGGAGACGCTGCCTCTGCGCATCCGTGAGCATTCGCGGAACGCCGCCCAGGTGGCCGAATTCCTCAGCCGTCGGAACGACGTCTCGCACGTCATCTATCCGGGCCTGCAGACGGGCGAGGCGCGCCGCCGGGCCGACGCATATCTCAAGGGCGGCTATGGCGGCCTGGTCGGCTTCGAACTCAAGGAAGGGGCCGAGGCCGGGCGCCGCTTCATCGACGCGCTGGAGCTGTTCTACCACGTCGCCAATATCGGCGACGCCCGCAGCCTGGCCATCCACCCGGCCTCGACCACCCATTCGCAGCTGACCGAGGACGAGCAGCGCGCCACCGGCGTCAGCCCCGGCTATGTCCGCCTGTCGGTCGGCATCGAGCATATCGACGACATCCTCGATGACCTGGGGCAGGCGCTGGACAAAGCGCGGTCTCTTTAGGCCGCTGCCGGCACGTTCCCCAGCACGAAGCCCAGCCCCTCGGCCATCGTCAGGTGGGCGAAGACGGCGTCGCGCAGCTTGGGATAAGGCAGGCCGGCGATCATTGCGGTCTGGACCACGGCCGTCACCTCGCCGGCCTCGGGCCCGATCATGGTGAAGCCGAGGATGCGGTCGTCGTTGGCGGCGACCAGCACCTTCATGAAGCCCTGCTTCTCGTCGGTCGCCTCGGTCCTGAGGACCGCCGCCATCGGCAGGGTGGCGACGCGGACGGCGATGCCCTGGCGATGGGCATCGCGTTCGGAGAGCCCGACATGGGCCAGCAGCGGGTCGGTGAAGACGGTGTAGGGGATCAGCCGGTCGTCCGTCCGGCGGCTGCCGCCGGCCAGATTGTCCTTGATGATGCGGAAATCGTCGACCGAGGCGTGGGTGAACATCGGCGTGCCGGCGCATTCGCCCATCGCCCAGACGCCGGACGCCGTCGTCTCCAGCCGCGCATTGACGCGGATGAAGCCGCGCTCGTCCAGCGCGATCCCGGCCTCTTCGAGCCCGATGTCCCGCGTGTTGGGCACGCGGCCGACGGCGACCAGGATGTCGCTGCCGGCGACCGTGCGCTCGCCCGATCGGGTGCCGACCGTGACCGCGACCTCCCGCCCCGACCGGCCCTCGACCTTGAGCGTCGTGGCCGAAAGCAGGAACTCGATCCCCTCCTCCGCCAGGATGCGGTGGATTTCCTGTGCGACGTCCGCATCCTCGCGCGCCATCGGCTGGGGCCCATGCTCGATGACGGTGACGCGGCTGCCGAAGCGGCGGCAGATTTGCGCCATCTCCAGCCCGACATAGCCGCCGCCGAACACGATCAGATGGGCGGGCGCATAATCGAGCTCGAGCGCCTCGATATGGGTCAGCGGCGCGGCCTCGGCCAGTCCCGGCACCTGCGGCAGCAGCGCGTGCGTGCCGATATTGAGGAAGACCTTGTCCGCCGTCAGCGTCCGGCTGCCACCATCATTCAGCGCGACCGCGACGGTCTTTGGCCCGACGAAGCGGCCGCTGCCCATGATCAGCTCGGCGCCGGAAGCCTTGTACTGGGCCAGATGGAATTCGACCTCGCGCCAGACCATGGTGCGCTTGCGGGCGCGGACGGCGGCGACGTCGGTCGAGACCGGGCCGGTCGAGGTGCCGAATTCGCCCGCGTGCCGAGCGATATGGGCCATCCGCGCGCTCCACATCTCGTTCTTGCTGGGCATGCAGGCGATGTTCGGGCATGACCCGCCGATCCATCGCCGTTCGACATTGGCGGTGCGCTGCCCCGACCGGGCCAGATGCCAGGCGAGCTGCTTGCCGCCCTGCCCGCTGCCGAGAATGAGAGAGTCGAAATGCTCGTGCTCGGACATGGTCCCCTCCGCATGCGTCTGTGACAACGCCCGCTATGTGTTGCCTGAGCGGCGTGTTGGCCAGACGGTCGGGGCTGCCGACGCTCATTCACCGCAGGAACGTACCAAGCAGGTGGCGGCTTTCGGTCAAGACACGCGGAAAGCGGGACAGGCGGATCAGAATTCATTTCCCGTCCAGGCGGCGATCGGGCTAGGTAGCGGACGGGAAATCAGGGGAGGAATACCGCGATGCTGAATCTCACCGTCGATGAGCTGCTGACCACCACCCGCACGGTGCGCAAGCGCCTGGACCTGACGCGCCCGGTGCCGCGGGCCCTGGCGGAGGAATGCATCGACCTCGCCTTGCAGGCGCCCAACGGCTCCAACAACCAGGCCTTCGAATTCGTGATCGTGGAGGACGCGGCGATGCGGGCCAGGGTGGCGGAGATCTATCGCGCCGGCATGCAGCATTTCATCGGCATGATCGCCGCCGACCCGTCGATCTATTCCAGCCACGATGTCGGCCGCTCCCACAGGCGCGACGAGATGAGCGTGTCGACCAGCCACCTGAACGACCATATGCACGAGGTGCCGCTTCTGGTGATCCCGTGCCTGCTGGGCCGGATGGAGGGCCAGAACACGTTCTATCAGGCCAGCCTGTGGGGCTCGGTCTGGCCGGTGACCTGGAACTTCATGCTGGCCTGCCGCTCACGCGGCCTGGGCACGGCGCTGACCACCGTCCATCTGTGGCGCGAGCGCGAAATGGCGGAGCTGCTGGGCATTCCCTTCGAGAAATACACCCAGGTGGGGCTGATCCCGGTCGCCTACACGCTGGGCACGGACTTCAAGCGCGGCCAGCGTGTGCCGGCGCGGGAGGTCATGCATTGGGACCGGTGGTCGCGGCCCGCGTCCTCATAGACGCTCGAGCAGGCGAACCGCGATCTCACACCACAGTTTTACCCCGGACTCTAAACCGCTCTATCCGAAAGTTCCGTAGGGTCGCGCCCGCATTGAGGGTTAACCTTATTGATTATGGAGCCTAAGACTATAGACCAACTGGATCCCAGGAGGTTGAGATGTTGCGCCATGTATTGCTAACGGCCGGGGCCGCCGCGATCCTTTCGGCCGTCGCTTGTCCCGCTCCCGCCGATCCCGTCGCGTCATCGGCGACGGCGCTCACCGCCAGCAGCAGCGCCGCCATCGTGCGTCTGCAGTTTGTCGTGAACGGCCAGAAAAGCGATTCCGGCAATGAGGTCGCCGCGTTCGGCACCGCTCCGCCGGCCTATGACAAGAAGACGATCCGGGCGACCTATGCGAAAACCACGCAGATTCTGGGCGGGCTGACCTTCAAGCGGTCGGCGACCGGCGTCCAAACCGTCGCCACCGGACATGCCGACACCACCGGGATCGCCGCCACCGCGTCGGCCACGGTGGGCTCGTTTCAGGGTACGCTCACCAGCCCGCTGGGCACCTTGGTCACGGTGACCACCGGCAAGGTCACGTCGCGGTCGAGCTTCACCCAGACCATGGCCGGCGTGCGGACGGTCAAGGGCGGCGCGAGCCTGCTCAGCCTCAAGATCGACGCCCCAGCGCTCGGCATCAACAAGACCTTCAGCGGCACGCCGAAGCCGAACCAGGTGCTGTACCGTAACAGCGACAACTCCATCGTCATCTACCTGAACCGGCAGATCACGACGAAGGTCAACAACCAGGTCGCGGCCCTGGTGGTCGACGCGGTCGACGTTCAGATCAGGAATTACAAGCTCGCCGGCAACACGATCTCAGGCAACATCACGGTCGGCCCGACCATCGCCCGGTAACGGCTTGCCCGCGCACATGCGCCGGCATCGCCGATCCGTGAGGATTGGCGACTGTTCATAGCGTAGGGTGGGAAAGCGAAGCGCATCCCACCATTTTCGGCGCATCGGTGGACAGGGGAATGCCGCGCTTTGCGCGGCTGGTGGGATACGCTTCGCTTTCCCACCCTACGGGCTAGTTCGGCGGACCTTGCGCCTTGGCGGCGCGGGCGAAGGCGACGACAGCCTCGTCGGCGGCGGGTTCGTCGTCCGCGTCAATGTCGTGCGGGCCGCGCAGGGCCTCGATATGAGTGCGGGCCAGCGCGGCCAGGGCGGCGCGGCGTTCGAGGATGGGCTTGAGATCGGCGCCGTTGGCGGCGATGCCGAGCCTGACGCACAGGTCGGCGACCGTCTCGGCCGGATCGTCGTCATAGAGGTCTTCGGTTTCCAATTCCTCGAACAGCTCGGCCAGCAGCTTCTCGCGGCTGGCATAAGGGAGCTTGAGGCTGGAGAGGGTGACGGCGCGCACGGTCTGCTGGACCTGGCGCTTGTTCTCGGCCCGCCTGATCTGTGCCTCTGTGTAGGCCCGGGCGGTCTCGGCCTCGCGCTCGGCGCGGACCTTCGCTTCGGCTTCTTCCTTCAGCCGCTCGGCCCGTTCCGCGTCGCTTTCATCGAGCCGGTCCTCGGCCAGGGTCAGCTGGATGATGGCGCGGTTGAGATTGGCGAGCGAGGCGACTGGGTCCCGCACATGCTCGAAGACGTCGCGTTTCCAGTTGGGCAGCCGGCCGGCGATATATTCGCTGGTGTGGAGCGCCGCCTCCAGCGTGGCGATGCGGGCGACCTCGATATCGCGCCGGCGGACCTCGCGGCGCATGGCGCGGCGGCGCTCCGCCTCATCGGCGTGCGTGGCGCCGACGGCCTCGGCGCAGTCAGGATCGGCCATCGCCGCCGCGGTCACCTCACGCAGACGGTCCGCCACCACCTCGACAAGAGGCGACGGCTTGCGCTGCTCGGCTTCACGATCTGGCGGGTTCGTTCCGGTCATGGGAACATAACTGGAACATCGATTAGGCTTTTCAAGGGCCGGCGCGGATTTTTTGCGGATGAAAGCCGAAGAAATTTTACCACCAAGACCACAAAGATCACCAAGACACCGGGGCGTTCACGAAAGGCGCGAAGCGCTGAAGGGGTTTATTGCCTGCGGCGCCGGGCGTTTGCCTGCCGCGAAGCGGCCTTAGTGTTCTTGGTGTTCTTCGTGTTTAATCATTCCATACGTTCATCCACGACATTGCCATTGCTCCTCGGCCACGCAGTTTCGAGTCGACAAAATTCTAAGGCTTGTTCCCGCGTAGGGCTACGCCGACATCCTCAGCGGGTAGCGGTACTACAACCCAAACCCGCCATCGAACGCCACGCTCTGCCCGGTGATGCACGCCGCCTGCTCCGAGGCCAGGAAGGCGAACAGGTAACCGCATTCGATCGGCAGCTGAGTCCGGCCGATGCGGGTGCCGGCGGCCATGTTCTCGATTACGCCGACGATGCGGTCGCGGTCGGGCTGGGGGAGCACGGCCATTTCGGCGATCTGTTCTGCCTTGCTGAGCGGGGTGACCCAGGAGACGGCGACGGAATTGCAGCGGATGCCGCTCTGTGCTTCCTCCGCCGCGATCTGGCGGACCATGGCCTCGACCGCGTTCTTGGAGAAGGGGGACAGGCCGTCGAGGTCGACGACCCGTCTGTTGGCGATGGTGGTGCAGAGCGTGATCGAGCCGCCGCCGTGCCTGCGAAGGCAGGGCACGGCCCGGCTGACAAGGCGGTAGGCGCCCATGGCGTCGTCCTGGAGGAACTGGGCGGCGACGTCGGGCGGGATGTCGGCCAGTTTGTCGAAGGCGAAGACCGGGCCGCCGGACCACATGACGGTACGGAGCGGCCCACCTATCTCCTCGGCCTGGGCGATGGCGCGGTCGATCGATTCGGTGTCGGCGTTGTCCATGTGGCAGGCGCGGATGCTCGCCCCTGCCCTGCCCAGCTCGTCCGCCAAGCCGGCGGCCTTGTCCGCGCTGTTGCGGTAGGTCACGTAG
>CAZNNJ010000380.1:0-5816 GCA_964574305.1 uncultured Rhodospirillales bacterium
TGAAGCTGTCGACCTCGGTCTATGTCCTGCCGCTCAGGAGCCCGTTCGAGGTGGCGAAGGCGACCGGCACGCTGGCGATCCTGACCAACAACCGCTTCGTTCTCGGCGCTGGCATCGGCTGGATGAAGGACGAGTTCGACATTTACGGCGTCGACTTCCACAAGCGCGGCAAGATCATGGACGAGATGATCGAGATACTGCGCAAGCTGTGGGCTGGCGGGATGGTGTCCCACAAGGGCGAAATCTTCGATTTCCCCAACCTGCAGATCGCCCCGGCGCCGGAGAAGACCGTGCCGATCTATCTGGGCGGCAGCTCGCCGAAGGCGCTGGAGCGCGTCGCCCGGGTGGCGGACGGCTTCATCGGCAACGGCAACATGCCGGACGAGGTGCCCGGCCTGCTCGCCGAGATGAAGCGGCTCAGGGCCGAGGCCGGCCGGGCACATCTGCCGTTCGAAACCGTGATCGGCCTCAATACCCCGCCCGACCTCGACACGTTCAAGCGGCTGGAGGAGCAGGGGATG
Source organism: uncultured Rhodospirillales bacterium (assembly GCA_964574305.1). Taxonomy (GTDB): domain Bacteria; phylum Pseudomonadota; class Alphaproteobacteria; order BOG-932; family Roseiterribacteraceae; genus BOG-932. Next base: position 522 of record CAZNNJ010000380.1, read on the forward strand.
ACCTCAGGCGTCAGCTATCCGTTCTATTTCAGCCTCGGCATGACCTCCTCGATCGACGACAAGAAGCGGGTGATGGAGGACTTCGCGAAGAGTTTCATCCGGCCGTTGAGCTGAGGGAGGGGAGCGGTCAGCGCAGCGCCTTCCTGACCACCAGCTTCAGCCCCGACCAGATATCGCTGACGGCGCAAACCTTCACATCCACGAGATCGGTCTCGAGCGCCCGGGCGCGGACGATATTTTCAGTGAGGTCGGTCGGGATTTTCGCCGCCTGCTTGTACCAGGATACCCAGATCATCCCGTCCGGCCTCAGCACGCCGCGCGCTGCGGGCAGGGCCTGCTCGAAGGCGGCGGCGGTACCGGCGAAGAGATGGATCAGGTCGTAGGGCGGGTTCTCCGGCGCGTTATCGACCGCGACCCCGTCCGGCAGCGGCGCCAACAGTTCGGCGTAATTGTCGGGAGTATTGAGCCACAGCGCCCTGAAGCCGGTCTTGTAGCCGAGCTTCTTCGCCAGCGGCGTGCCTGAATAGCCGGCCTCTATCCGCCGGCCCTCGGATGGGCGCCGCGATAGACCGACAGCAGCTGTTCAGTCTCGACCTCGGTATAGCGCTGGGTGGTCGACAGCGAGGCGTGGCCCAGCAGCTCCTGAATCGCGCGCAGATCACCCCCGCCCCCCAGCACATGGGTGGCGAAGGAGTGGCGCAGCGCGTGCGGCGTGGCTGTGTCGGGCAGCTGGAGCTGGCGGCGCAGGCTGCGCATCGCCTTCTGGGCGATGGCCGGGTCCAGCCGCTTGCCCTTGGCGCCGACGAACAAGGGCGCTTCCTTGCCGCCGCCATAGGGACAGGCGGCAACATATTCGGTAACGGCCTCGGCGACGGCGGGCAAAACCGGCACCACCCGCTCCTTTCGGCCCTTGCCCAGCACCTTCAGCGAATTGCCAAGCGGCAGGGCGCCGCGGTCGAGCGCCAGCCCCTCCGAGATACGCAGGCCGCAGCCATAGAGCAGGGTAAACAGCGCCCGGTCGCGCAAGCCGATCCAGGGCTCCTCGACAAAGGTCTCGGCCGCCTCCAGCAACGTGGCGGCGTCGGCGACGGGCAAAGGCTTGGGGGTTGTGCGCGGCAGCTTGGGCGTGGTCAGCGCGCCGATCCTGGGATTGTGCAGGATGCCTGAGCGATCCAGCCAGCCGAAGAAATTGCGCAGTGCCGAGACTGCCCGCGCCCGGCTGGTGGCGGTTGCCCCGGCATTGGTCTTGCGCGCCAGCCAGGCGCGGAAGTCCGCCAGGCCGGCCTCGGCCAGATCGCGCAGGCGTATCGGGTGGCCGCGATGGCCGGCGAAGAAGCCGAGGAAGGCGGTGACGTCGGTCAGGTAGGCGGTGACGGTATGGCCGGAGAATTGCCGCTCGATCGTCAGCCAGTCCCGCCAGCGCGGCAGGACCGCGGCCAGATCGTCGGCGGTCGCGAGGGCCAGGGTCGTTTCCGTCAGACCGGCAGGTCCAGCCATGTCCGCAGCAGCCGCTCGATCGTGCCGCCCAGGAAGGCGATCAACTCGGTGCCCTGGCCGTCATGGAACAGGTCCGGGTCGCGGCTGCCGAAGGCGACGAGGCCGGCAGGCGTGCGGGAGCTGATATTGAGGCGGAGCAGAGCCTCGCTTTGGATCAGGCCGGCGCCGGGACCATAGATGGCGGGGTCGCCGGTGACTCCGCCCTGCAGCAGTACGTCGCGCCGGCCCAGCCACTCGCCGACCGCGCCCGGTGCGACGATGCGGATGCCGGAGGCGGCGACATGGGGCAGGTCGACTCCGTTGGACTCGACGACCATGGCGATGACGTCGACATCGAGGATGTCCATCAGATCGCCGGTCAGGATTTCCAGCAGCTGCCCCAGGCTGCGCGCCTCGATCAGCGCCAGCACGGCGGCGTTGATGCGCGACTGGCTGTGCGCGTTGGCACGCGCCGTATGGATCAGCGCGGTGTTCTCCAGGTTCAGCTGGTCGATATCGCCCTGCAGGCGCGCAACCATGAAGCGCTGGAAATCGACAATGCCTCGGCCGCGATCGACCGAGGGCGGGATCAGCGTCTGCAGCAGGGCAGGGTGCCGCTCGACGAAGTCCGGATGCTCGACCAGATAGGCGACGATCGCGGCCTCCATGCCCTCGTCCATTGCAGGCGCGGGCTGGGCCAGCTTGCGCGGGACGGGGCCGGTTTCGCGAGGATTCTTCATGAGCGCGCTGCCATCACATCACGGCCGATTTGGCCTTGGGGTCGATCGAGGCGGTCGGAATGGTCTGCCCGGTCTTCTTCCAGTCGGCAACGAACTGGGCCAGGCCCTTCTCGGTCAGCGGATGGTTGAACAGAGACCGGATCACGTTTGGCGGCATGGTCGCGACATCGGCGCCCATCTTCGCCGCCTTGACCAGATGGATCGGGTGGCGGATCGAGGCGACCAGGATCTGCGTGTCGATATCGTCATACATCGCATAGATCTGGGCGATATCGGCGATCAACTCCATGCCGTCCTGGCCGACATCGTCCAGCCGGCCGACGAAGGGCGAGACGAAGGTCGCGCCGGCCTTGGCCGCGAGCAGCGCCTGGGCGGCGGAGAAGCAGAGCGTCACGTTGACCATCGTGCCGTCGCGCGACAATGTCTTGCACACTTTGAGTCCGGCCGGCGTCAGCGGCACCTTCACCGCGATATTGGGAGCCAGCGTGCTGAGATACTTGCCCTCCGCCAGCATCGTTTCGAAATCGGTCGAGGCAACCTCGGCGCTGACCGGGCCGTCGACCACCTCGCAGATTTCCTTCACCAGGTCGATGAACTGCCGTCCGGATTTGGCCACCAGCGACGGGTTGGTCGTTACCCCGTCCAACAGGCCGGTCTCGGCCAGGTCGCGGATATCGGCAATTTCGGCGGTGTCGACGAAGAATTTCATGTTGTGCCCGAATGGTGTGAACGCGTGGTCGGTCAACGCGCCGAAACGCCCGATTCCCTTGGTCCGAGTTTAAAGCATGGCCGGTGCTGTTGCCAGTTCGCAGAATTCCGGGCTGCGGCGGGTGGCTGTCTTGCTGCCCTATCCGCTGGGCCCCTACGACTATTCCGTGCCGCCGGACATGGAGCTTTCGGTGGGCGATTATGTGCGGGTTCCCTTGGGGCCGCGCGAGATTCTAGGCGTGGTCTGGGGCGAGGGGCTGGGCGACGTTGCCGCCGCCAGGATGAAGCCGGTGGCGGGACGATTCGACGCGCCGCCGATGCCTGAGGCGCATCGCCGTTTCATCGACTGGGTCGCCAGCTACACGTTGTCGCCGCCGGGCACGGTGATCCGCATGTCGCTGACCGCGCCCAAGGCGCTGGAGCCGCCGCGTGCCACGATCGCCTTCCGGCGCGGCGACCTCAAGCCGGACCTGAATCTTACCCCCGCCCGCCGCCGCGTGCTGGATGCGCTGGAGGAACGCGGCTTCGGCACCGCCGCCGAGCTGGCCGAGGCTGCCGGCTGCGGCATGCCGGTGGTGCGCGGCCTCGCCGATGCCGGGGTGCTGGAGACGGTCATGCTGCCGCCCCGTTACCCCGCCTCCGCCTTTGACCAGACGGCGGAGGGCCCAGCGCTCTCGAAGGATCAGGCGATGGTGGCGGGGCGGCTGAAGGGGAAGCTCGGGCAGGGCTATTCCGCCACCCTGCTGGACGGTGTCACCGGCGCCGGCAAGACCGAGGTCTATTTCGAGGCGATCGCCGCCAATATCGCCGCCGGCCGCCAGACCCTGGTGCTGCTGCCCGAGATCGCGCTCTCGGCGCAGCTGATCGACCGGTTCGCCAAGCGGTTCGGCACGGTGCCGGCGCTGTGGCACTCCGATGTCGGGCCGGCTGGCCGGCGGATGGCCTGGCGCGGGGTGGCCGAGGGCAAGACCAAGGTGGTGGTCGGTGCCCGCTCGGCCCTGTTCCTGCCCTATCCCGATCTCGGCCTGATCGTTGTCGACGAGGAGCATGAGGCGGCGTTCAAGCAGGAGGATGGGGTCGTCTACCACGCCCGCGACATGGCGGTGGCGCGGGCCCATCTCGACAAGTTCCCGGTCATCCTGGTCTCGGCGACGCCGTCGTTGGAAAGCGTGGTCAATTGCGAGGCCGGCCGCTATGAGCGGCTGTTCCTGCCGGCCCGCCATGGTGGCGCGGCTTTGCCCAGGATCGATCTTATCGACATGCGCCGCGACCGGCCGCCGCCGCGCCGGTTCCTGAGCCCGGTGCTGGTCGACGCGGTGACCGAGACGCTGGCGGCGGGCGAGCAGGCGCTGCTGTTCCTCAACCGCCGCGGCTATGCCCCGCTCACCCTGTGCCGGACCTGCGGCCACCGGATGCAGTGCCCCAACTGCACCGCCTGGCTGGTCGAGCATCGTTATCAGGGGCTGCTCCGCTGTCACCATTGCGACCATGCCGAGCCGATCCCGGACAATTGCCCGCAATGCGACAATGCCGGCAGCTTCGCCGCCTGCGGCCCGGGCGTCGAGCGGATTTCCGACGAGGTGAACGCGCTGTTTCCCGATGCGCGGGTCTCGCTGCTGGCGAGCGACATGTTCCAGGGTTTCGGCAGCCGGGGCATGGCCTTGCAGGAGGCGATCCGCCAGGTACGGGACCATGAGATCGATATCGTCATCGGCACCCAGATCATCGCCAAGGGCCACCACTTCCCGATGCTGACCCTGGTCGGCGTGGTCGATGCCGATCTCGGCCTCACCGGCGGCGACCTGCGAGCCTCCGAGCGGACCTATCAGCTGCTGCACCAGGTGGCGGGCCGCGCCGGCCGGGCGGAGCGGCCGGGCCGCGTGCTGCTCCAGACCTATATGCCGGAGCACCGGGTGATGCAGGCCCTGGCCGACGACCAGCGCGAGGCTTTCCTCGAGGTCGAGGCGGAAGAGCGGCGCAATGCCGCGATGCCGCCCTTCGCCCGGCTGGCGGCGCTGATCGTCTCGGGGCCGGACATGGCGGAGGTGGGCCACGTCGCCCGGACCCTGGCGCTGAAGGCGCCGCGCGGCGACGGCATGGTGGTGCTGGGCCCGGCGCCCGCCCCGCTCGCCATGCTGCGCGGGCTGCACCGCGAGCGGCTGCTGCTCAAGGCGCGGCGCGACGTGCCGGTCCAGCCACTGCTGGCCGCATGGCTGGACAAGGTCCCGGTGCCCGGCAATGTCCGCGGTCAGGTCGATATCGACCCCTACAGCTTCCTGTAAGCCCCGGTTCCGGCTAGGAAACGGGGATGACCACCAAACACCAGACCACGGTCAGCTGGACCAAGCCTTCGGCTCTCTATGCCGCGCAT
>CAZNNJ010000381.1:0-5814 GCA_964574305.1 uncultured Rhodospirillales bacterium
AATATCGCACCATGCCGCTCAGGGAGCTGATCGACCTGTCGATCAACGAGACCCTGTCGCGGACGATCGGCACGTCGACCTCGGTGTTCCTGGCGACGATCCCGCTGGCGCTGATCGGCGGCGCGGCCCTGCTGCCCTTCGCCGCGGTGATGCTCTACGGCATCATCCTGTCGACCACCTCGTCGATCTGGATCGCCGCGCCGATCCTCTTGTTCCTGGGAGAGAAGAAGCTGCGCCGCAACGCCACCACCGTGGCGGGCCGCGGTCCGGCTCAGCCTGCCGCCGCCGAGTAGCGCGTGGAGATCGCCCCGCTTCAGCCGTCGCCGGACCGGCCGATCCTGCAGGCCTACGGCAAGGGCGGCTTTCGCGTGTCCGATACCGATTGGCAGGGCGCGGTCATCGTCTTCCCGGTCCGCACGGTCAGCTGGAATGTGGCGACGCTCGCGGACCTCACCCTGGAGGCCTTCACGCCGGTCGGGCAGGCGAGCGACCCGCCGATCGAGCTGCTGCTGATCGGAACGGGCCAGCGGATGGCGCTGCTGCCGTCGAAATTGCAGGCGGGGCTGCGCGCCATGGGCTTCGGCATCGATATCATGGATACCGGCGCCGCCTGCCGGACCTACAATGTGCTGGTCGGGGAAGAGCGCCGGGTTGCCGCGGCGCTCCTGCCGGTGGGTTAGGCGACCGCTGCGGTCGGCAGCAGGTTCTGCGCCTGGTTCAGCCATTTCTGGCGCTTGGTTTCCGCCAGGTCCAGCGCCGCCTCGAGATGGGCCGCGACCTCATGCTCGTCGGTCGCGCGGGCGAGGTTGAGGGCGACCAGGATCTTGTCGTTCAGCCGGCGGTTCAGCTCCGGGATATCCGAGGCCTCGATCTCGTAGCCGACCTTGGGCTCGGCCCGGATGCTCATGCCGGTTTCCTGGACCTTCTTGCGCAGCGAATGGATCGCCACGCGGATCGAAACCGCGGCGGCATCCGGCTCGTTGGCGCCATAAACTTTCTGGATCAGCACGCCGATCGGGGTAGGGCGGGCGCGATTGTTCAACAAAACCCGTAAAATATCCGCTTCGTGGGGAGAGAGCCTGATCACCTTGCCGGCATAGAAGATGACGTTATGGTTATAGTCGAACTCAAACCCGTCATGACTCGCGGTATTCACCATCTTATGATAGTTGCGCATACTTACGGACCCCTCCGTTTTTACCCATTATTAAGATAAAATTAGCTCAAGTTAGGTCGCTGCTTGTCATTTCGTTTACAGATTCTGACATTCGCACGCATATCGTTACACGGAAGGCGGCAGCGTAAAATTCGCGTTATTACTAAGTAGAAGTACCTATTTTTAGGTAGGATCGCCGACGAGCGACGGGTGAGTCGCTTCCGCAGGCGAAATGGAGTGCCTATCGTTGGGCCCAGGGCCAGATCGTTCTTTCACCGATACCGCCCGTCTTTTCAGTACGTTGGCGTCCGCCGTGCCGGTCGGCCTGGCCTTTGTCGACCTCGACATGCGCTATGTCGTGGTGAACGAGGCCTTCGCCGCGTTCGCCGGCCGCTCGCCAGGTTATCTGGCGGGACGCTCCCTGTCCGAAACCGTCCCGGGATTCTGGACGCAGATCGAGCCGATCGTGCGCCGCGCGATGCTGGACGGGGAGGGGACATACGATCTCGAGCTCACCCAGCCCGGAAGCGAGGGACGCTCCTGGACGGTGAGCTATGTTCCGCTACGCAGCGGCGGGCAGATTGTCGGCGTCGGCGTTACGGTCCTGGAGCGGAAGAGCGCCGTCGGCAAGCCCGGCGCCGGCGGGCAGACCGAGGATGTCGAGGAGATTCAGTACACGCTGGATATCGACCACTATCATCCCGCCTCGTCCGACAGCGTGATGGACCTGCTTGGCATCCAGCGGGATGAGTTCGCCGCCGACGGCGGCATCTTCCTGGATGTCTATCCGGACAAAGAGGCCGTGCAGAGATCGGGCCGCCTGCCGCTCGACGATCTGGATACGGTCGCGATCGAGCGCCGCCTCGTCAATTCCGACGGGTCGGAGCGCTGGGTGCATCAGCGCTCGGAGGTCCATGTCGGGAAAAGCGGGCAGCAGACCCTGGTCGGCACCGTCCAGCACATCACCGAACGCAGCGAGGCCGAGACCAGGCTGCACGAGATGCAGGCCGACCTGCTGCATGTCTCGCGCCTGAGCGCCATCGGGCAAGTGAGCTCGACCCTGGCGCATGAGGTCAACCAGCCGCTGACGGCGATCGGCAACTATATCCGCGCAGGCCTGCTGATGCTGAGCGCGGCCGAGCCGGTGCCCAATGCCAAAATCAGGGCCGTGCTGGAGAAGGCGGCGCTGCAGACGACGCGGGCCAGCGAGATCGTCCGCAACCTGCGCGAGTTCGCGCGCAAGGGCGAGATCGTGCGGGGCCCCGAGAACCTCACTGTCGTCGTCCAGGAGGCGATGGCGCTGGCCCGGCTGGGCATCAAGGATCGGGGCTTGAGGGTGAGGCTCAGGCTGGCCGGCGATTCACGGTGGGCGCTGATCAACCGGGTCCAGATCCAGCAGGTCCTGGTCAATCTGATCCGCAACGCGATCGAGGCGATGGAGGGCGTGGTCCGGCGCGAGCTGATCGTCGCCACCGCTTCGGGCGGCGCCGACCTGATCGAGATCAGCGTCGCCGACACTGGCCCGGGCCTCTCCGGCGACGTCGCCGACGACCTGTTCAAGCCCTTCGTCACCACCAAATCGAACGGCATGGGGGTCGGCCTGGCGATCTGCCAGACCATCGTCGCCGCCCATGGCGGCAAGATCTGGGCCGAGCCGAACCAGGCCGGCGGCACCGTCTTCCGCTTTACCGTCGAAAGAGCCGCCGAGGGCTGAGCAGCCGCTTTCCGATTTTGCTGCAATCTTGCGTGGAATTTGTGCTACGCATATTCCCTTATTTCGGTTTAACAGTCGGAATCGTATTTTTCCGGCGTGCGAAATTGGGCTTTTGCCGGCTCAAAGAGTGACAGGGACATCCTTGCCAACGGATTGCATAGTAGTCGTCGACGATGACGACGCCGTGAGGGATTCGGTCGGTATCCTGTTGGAGACGCACGGTCTGCACGTGCGGGATTTTGCATCCGGCGCCGAATTCCTGCGCAGCGACGTCTATAAGACCATGTCCTGCCTGCTGATCGACTACCACATGCCCGACATGACCGGGCTCGAGGTGGTGGAGGAGTTGCAGCGGATGGGGCGCAGCTATCCGACCGTCATGATCACCGGCCTTTCGGACGAACGGATCATCCAGCGTGCGCTCAATGCCGGCATCATGGCCCTTCTGGAGAAACCGCCGCCCGACGATGTGCTGATCGACACCGTCCTCGCCGCGGTGAACGCGGCGCGGCGGGCGGAGAGCAAGAACGTCGTCGACCTGCCCGAGCGGCATCGCCGAAGCGGCTAGCCCCCAAGCAGGCGATGTTCAAGCCGTGGCGATGCCCGCGGCGATTGCCAGCCTGACCAGCTCGGACAGGCTGCGCGCCTGCATCTTGTCCATCACCCGGGCGCGGTGAATTTCGACCGTGCGCGGGCTCAGCGACAGATTGAACGCGATCACCTTGTTGGGGTGGCCGGCGACCATGCCGTCCAGCACTTCGCGCTCGCGCGGCGACAGGTTCTTGAGGCGCTCCAATATGGCGAGCTTCGCGTGGTCCTCCACGCTGGGCCTGGGCCGGTCGGCCAGGCCGATGCGGATACCGGCCAGGATCGTCTCGTCTGTGAACGGCTTTTCGATGAAATCCTTGGCGCCGGCGCGCATCGCCTCGACCGCGGTGGCGATATCGCCGTGGCCGGTCACGACGACGACCGGCAGGGCGATGTTGCGCTGGTTCAGCCAGTGCTTGAGCTCGAGCCCGTCCATCCCCGGCATCTGCAGATCGACCAGGACACAGCCGTAATCGATCGTCTCCGCCACCGCCAGGAACTCCGTGGGCGAGGCGAAGCAGCGGACCTCATAGCCGGCGGCCTCGAGAAAGGTCTGCAGCGAGTCCCGCACGGCGTCGTCGTCATCGACGATATAGATGTTCGATCGCTGGATATCGGCGGCAGGTGTCATTTCGTGGCAGGGGTCATTTCGCGACGGCGCGGGTAACGAAGAAGGCGGCTGTGCCCGATAGCGCGGTCAGGAACATGCCCCAGGCGATATCGGCGAGGGTCAGCTGAATCGACCAGCTGCGCAGGGTCGCCTGGTTGGTGAGGTCGTAGGTCATATAGCAGAACAGGGCGAACAGGGCGCCCATCCGCGCCGCATCGCCCCATTTCCCGGTCTTGAGCGCCGGCGCGCCGACGAAGATCGTCACCCCGGCGGCATAGAGCAGATAGAAGGCAGCGGCCGCGGCGAGGTCCGGGCTGGGGGCGAGCGTGTCGCCCATCACCGGCGCGTAGAGCCGGCTCGTGGTCAGCGACAGCCAGATGAAATCGACCGCCACGCACACGATCAGCGTGGAGAGATAATAAGCCAGATACTTCATCACGGTCTCCCGTTGCTCGTCGGTGACCGGGGTGTCGGCCCCAAGCGACTCGGCAGGTCGTTGTTGGAGCCGACTATATCACGGAGCGTACGGTCTCGTGCCGTCCACTTTATGCGGCGGCCCGCATCCCCGATTTGGCAAACATGTCCGCGACATGGTCCCAGTTGATCAGATGCTCGACGAAGGTCTCGAGATATTTCTGCCGGGCGTTGCGATAGTCGATGTAGTAGGCATGCTCCCACACGTCCGAGACCATCAGCGCGGTCTTGCCGTCCATGAGAGGGCTGTCGGCATTGGCGGTTTTGACGATCTCCAGCTTGCCCTTGTTCGACACCAGCCAGACCCAGCCCGAGCCGAACTGCGCCATGCCTTCGGCAACGAAGTCCTGCTTGAACTTGTCCATGCCGCCCAGATCGGCGTCGATCCGCTTGGCGATCTCGGCCGGCACCTTGGCGCCGCGCTTCAGGCTCAGCCAGAACTGCGAGTGGTTCCAATGCTGTCCTGCATTGTTGAACAGCTTCTTGAGCTTGGGGTCCTTGGCGCTGGCGACGATGACATCTTCCAGGCTCTTATTCTCCAGTCCGGTGCCTTCGAGCAACTTGTTGGCCGTGTCGACATAGGCCTTGTGGTGCTTGTCGTGATGGTATTCGAGCGTCTCCTTCGACATCAGCGGGGCCAGGGCGTCATAGGCAAAGGGCAGGGCTGGCAGTGTGAATGCCATGATAAGTCTCCTGATTGGGAATTCCGTCAGAGGCCGAACGACGTCGGCCTGTCCTTCTAACGGCATGCCGGGAGAGCGGTTCCTGTTTTCTCGACCCTGCGGCGTTAGCGCGCTGAAAATCCACTAAAAATGCGGATTTCCGCCGATCGGCCGCGCGGGTTCCTCCTCCTGGGGTCTCAGGCCATCTGCTTGCGCAGATACTCGTTGTCGTAATAGTCGCGCCAGTGTTTCAGCCGTCCGTCGCGAACCTCGGCGGCGCCCATCACCGGGCAGTCGATCCACTTGCCGCCCTTGATCCGGAACCGGTCGACCCGCTCGGTCATCACCAGGCCGGGCTTGGCCTCCGAGATGGCGAGCACGCGGATCTCGGTGGCGTCGGAGCTGCTGAGATAGCCGCCCAGCAGCGCCCTTATGCCGGCGCGGCCGACGATCGGGGCGTCCGGCATGTTGTGATAGATGCTGTCCTCGTCGATATAGCTCATCTGCTTTTCCAGGTCGCGGTCCTGGCCGGCTTTGCAGAAGGTGAGGATCAGCTCGACATTCTTCGATTGCGGCGCGCCGTCGGCCATCGCCATGGCGCGCGATCCGC
>CAZNNJ010000382.1:0-5807 GCA_964574305.1 uncultured Rhodospirillales bacterium
CGGCGGCCCGGCGCTGGGCGCGAGCCCGGGGTTGCCGCCGCCTTTCGTTTCTCCCAGCAAGGCCTCGAAGGAAGAACGCCAGCCGGCGCTGAGCGCCGGAATCCGCAAAGCCGTCTCAAGACGATCCGCCGGATGGCCGGGCTTGTAGAGGAGCGCGTTGATTTCGGAGACGGTCATGCTCTCGGCCCCGCGCGCCACAAGCAGGATCTCGTCGCCGGCCCCGACCTCGCCTTCCTCCAGGACGCGGAAATAGAAGCCGGGCCTGCCATGCGCGACGAGCAGCGCGGCCATCCGCGGCTCGTTCATGCGGATGCCGACCCGGTAGCAGGTGACGCGCGGCTGGGTCACCTCGAACAGGGCGCTTCCGATCCGGTAGCTGTCGCCGATGCAGACCTCGTCGTCGGACAGGCCGTCGACGGTGAAATTCTCCCCGAACTGTCCGTATTCGAAGCCGGTCCGGCCGAGCCGATCCTGCCAATAGCGATAGGAGCCGGTCTGGTAGACGAAGACGGCCCGGTGCTCGCCGCCATGGCCCGCCAGATCGCCCTGCCCGTCCCCGTCGACATTGAGCCGGCGCACCATCCGCCGGCCGCGGACGGGCTCCTTCCAGATGGCGGTATGGACCGTCCTGCCCTGCCACGCGATGTCGCGGGGAAGCCCGACATTGACGGAAAGCAGGCGTGTCATCAGAGCACCCATCGATCATCGCTGCCCGTTGGTCATAGCGCGAATCGGCAACCGCGCTCTTGTCGATTACAGCCTTAAAGCGACGGCGAGGGTGCCGGCGACAGACCCCGTGTCGATGGCGGTGCGAAACCGTAAGCCGTGACCTAAGGCTTCAGCCCGTAGTCGGCATATTCGGAGTCGATCTCGGGGTCGAGCTCCCGCGCCGCGGCGAGGTCGGCCTGGCCGTCGGCGTCGGTGCCCTTGCGCAGCTTGGCAAGGCCGCGGCCGAAGAGCGAGCCCGGCATCTTGGGGTGCAGCTTAAGCGCGGTGTCGTAGTCCGAAATCGCGTCGTCCAGGCGGCCGAGCTTCAGGTCGACCATGCCGCGGCTGTCCCATGTCGCGTATGACGGCTTGATCTTCAGCGAGGCGTCGCAGGCGGCGAGCGCACTGTCGAGCTTCTCGCCGGAGAGGGCGCGGTACCAGCAGCGGTTGTTGAGCAGGACCGGGTCGTCCGGGGTCTTGCTCAGCAGCGCGTCGATGCCCGAGATCGCCTGCTCGTACTCATGCTGCTTGACCAGGGCCAGGGCGCGCATCTCGGCGAGCTCGACATTCGCCGGCAGGCGCTGGAGCAGCCAGTCGATATCCTTGAGCGCCATGTCCGGCTTCTTCGCCCGCATATAGAGCTGGGCCCGGACGAAATAGGCAGGCTGGTAATCGGGGTTCAGCTTCAGCGCGCCGTCGAGGTCCTTGAGCGCGGCGTCCAGGTCGGTCTTTTCCCGGGTCCAGGCCAAGCCGACATAGATGGCCGGCTCCGGCTTCATCGCCAGGACCGCATTGAATTCGGCGCGCGCATCGTCCTTTTTGCCCGCATACAGATTTGCGTAACCGCGCGCGAAATGCGCGCCGCCATCCACTTTCAGCGTGTCGAGCGCGTCGGCCTCGGCCCGCAGCCCGTCGACATCGCGGCGCTGCATGAGAATCTCGACAACGCGGTCGTGGATATCGAACCGCCTCGGCTCCGTCCGCAGGATCTGGCGGTAATCGGCCAGCGCCTTTTCGGCATCATGATCGGCCAGATAGGCAAGCGCCCTGTGCTCCAGCCCGAAGCTGTTGCCCGGCTCGGCCGTCAGCGCGCGCGAGAAGGCCTCGATCGCCTCCTTGGTCTTGCCCGCCTTGGCAAGCAGCAGGCCCTGCCCGCGGAGCGCCACCGCCTCGTTGGGGTCGAGCGACAGCGCCTTGTCGATATCCGCTCCGGCCTTTTCGGCGTCGCCCTGGTCGAAGTAGTCGAGTCCGCGATCGGCATAGGCCAGGGCCCAATCCGGGCGAAGCGCGACGGCGCGGTCGTAATTGGGGATGGCATGCTCCCTATCGTTACGCAGGTCGTACTGGTAGGCGACCTGCAGGAAATCGTCCGCCGAGACCGGCGCGGCGGTCGCCTTGGCCATCTCCTGGTCGGTCATGCGGTAGCGATAGGGCGCGCGGACATGGACCACGACGTCCCGCAGGTCGAGCAGGCCGGTCTTCGCCGCCGGCGCATCGGCGGCGGGAAATTCCGGCGCGAGCGCCCGGGTGCTGGCCTCCATGGTGAAGACGCCGTTCTCGATCTTCGAGGTCCGCTTGAATGCCCGCTGGGCGATCGTCTTCTCGACATCCTCGCCCTCGACGGTGAAGCCCTTGCCGCCGTTGGGCAGCACGATGGTTTCGGTATTCATCGTGTAGTCGGGATAATAGACCGTGAACGGCGCGTCCTGGTCCGGCCCGGCGTCGCGGCTGAAATCGGCCTTCCAGCCCAGTATCCCGCCGTCCGTCTCATAGCGTCTGCCGAGATATCCGCCGCTGCCGCGCCATTCCATCTTCGCTTCGCCGTCCATCGTGAAGCGCTGCTCGCCGGTGGCCTCGTCGAAGGTGAGATCGACCTTCTTGACGTCGATGAAGTCGTACTCCTTGGCCCAGTAGTCGCGCAGGCTCTTCTCCGTGTCGGCCTTGTTCAGGTCGGCATATTTGAGCCGCTCGCGAATCGCCTCCTCGCCGCGCAGGAGGAGCTCGGCGTGGGCCGGGGCCGGAATGCCGACGCCGGCGGAGGCATCCAGCTTGAGCGCCATCACCCGCTGCGGGACCTCATAGGGCGGGACGGCGAGCTTCTCCAGCCCGGCGCCCGCCGTCGTGAGCGGCAGCGCCCAGTGGAAGCCCGGCACTTCGAGCGCGTCGAGCGTCCGGCCGGCCGGCCGGGTGCCGTCCATCCAATAGACCTTGCCGCCGATCGCGGCGCGGACGATGACATGGTCGAAGGCCGCGACCATTGCCGGCCGCGTGTCCAGGTCGTCGCCATATTCGGTATCGACCAGCGCCGGCTCCGCCTGGATGCCCAGCTCGCGCAGCAGCGCCAGCAACAGGACGGTCTTGCCCTTGCAGTCGCCGAACCGGCGGGACCAGGTGAGGTCGGCCGGCACCGGGACATAACCGCCGTTATTCATGCCCAGGAACAGATAGCGCACCTGGTCCTGCACCATGCGCAGCGCCGCGGCGGCCTGGACCTTGGGGTCGGTGGAGGCGGCCTTGATCCTCGCGATCTCCTGCCGGAGCGGCGAGTCCGGCTTCAGCACGGCGTTCGCGTCATAGAGCGGCGCCATCAGCGCCGAGACTTCCGGCCAGTCGCCGACCTGGCTGATCTCCAGCCGGCCCGGGCGCATGTAGCGATCGGGGGCATCCTTGGGCGGCTTCGGCCGCACCGCGTGCATCATGTCTACGGTGAGCTCGGTCCCTTCCGGCGTCGTCACGATTTTCGGCTTGTCGAGCCCGGACGTGACGCGCCAATGCGGCGTCTCGCCGGGCGGCAGCAGCTCGCGGATGGCGAAGCGGTCGACCGCGATGGTGGGCAGGACGGAAATCCGGCCGGAGCGGCCGCGCATCAGCGGATCGCGGCCCTCATAGCCCACGGCGATGTCCAGTATGTCCCCGACCTGCAGCCCCTCGGGCTCGATCGCCGCGGTCAGCGTGCCGTCCAGCATGGCGTATTCGAGCTTGTTCTCGCGCCTCAGCACGATGAATTTCTGCCCGTTCGCCAAAAGGTCGATGATCTGGCCGCCGCGGATGACGCGCAGGCGGTGGATCAGCAGCGTCTCGGTATCGGGATTCCAGTCGAAGGCGATATTGCCGACATTGGCGAGGCCCTGCGGCGTCTCGATCCGCGAGGCCTGCTCCCAATATGTGTCCACGCCGTTGGCGCTGAACTTGTCCTGCACGTCCTCCAGCAGGAGCCGGGTCGAGCCGGCATTCTCCCCGCCCGGGGCGGGCTTCGGAATCTCCATCGGCCTGGCCCAGGCGGGCGGCGGTTCGTAACGCGGCTGGTCGGCGGCGGACGCCCCTTGGGCGAGAAGCGCAATTCCGATGGCCGCGATCGACCGATACATTTCACCATCCCTGTAGGGCCGGCGGTTTGGCCGGCCGTTATTGTCCTGGACGCCTGTTGTTATTGCATTGCCGTGTTTTCAGCCCGGCAGGAGCGACACCATTACGCCCCAAAAATCGACCGGAGTCTCGCCCATATTGTGCCAGGCGTGATTTGTGTTGCGCTGGACCACCAGATCGCCCGCACGCACCGTGGTGCGGCCCTCGTCCAGGATCAGATCGACCTCGCCCGAGACCAGCATGATGTAGTCGATGGTGGCGGTGCGATGGAAACCCTCGGAATCGAGGCCGTGCATGTCGCCTTGGGCGAATATCTCCTTCATCTCCGCCCAGGGCTCCATCTGCACCCGCGTCACCTTGCTGCCGCCGACGGGCGGTTCGATCCGCGGCGCGGTCGAGGGCAGGATCGGCACGCCGTCGCCCAACTGGGCCGGGGCCTGCATCGACTGCCAGACATACATTTCGGCAATCTCTTCATCCGAGACGAAGTAGGAGCGGCCTTGCGCGTTGTTTCCGGTGACTATGCGGCGAACCATTTTTCCCCTCGCGTTCAAAGATTTGAGGGGACGCTAGCACAGGGGATCAGCCGCCCGCACCCTCATAACCGATCTTCAGCACCTCGATCGTTTCCTTGCCCGTCGGCGTGCGGATATCGACCGTATCGCCGACCCTGGCCTTGAGCAGCGCGCGGGCAATGGGCGAAATCCAGCTCACCTGCCCTTTGTCGACATCGGCCTCGTCGATACCGACGATTGTGATCGTGTGCTCGCTGTCATCCTCGCGCACGTAGGTGACGGTGGCGCCGAAGAAGACCTGGTCGAAATTGGTCCGCCGGGCGGGGTCGACCACCTCGGCGATCTCCAGCCGCTTGGACAGGAAGCGGACGCGGCGATCGATCTCGCGCAGCTTTTTCTTGCCGTAGAGATAGTCCCCGTTCTCGGACCGGTCGCCATTGCCGGCGGCCCAGGCCACGACCTCGACGATTTTCGGCCGCTCGACATGCAGCAGATCGCGATATTCGCGCCTCAGCGCCTCGAACCCGGCCTGGGTCATGTAGTTCTTGGTGCCCGCGGGCAGCGCCGGAGTATCGTCGCCGAGATCGTCCTCGTCGTCCGTCTCGGTTTCCTTGGTGAATGCCTTGCTCATCGTATGTCCATAGTCCGAACCCGAGCTTGCGGCAAAGCCGGGCGACGGGCAAGAACCGGCTGGGGTCTTAAAAATTTCCAAGGACCGCCCTGAGGAAAAATCTCTGGCTGGCGTCTCACGACCCGGGAACCGCGCGCAGGCCCCGCGGGGATTTAGGTCCCGAAATGGACGATCAGCTCACGGAAATAGCCCGACCACCCGATGGCCACGCCGATGTTGCCCACCGCGTACTCGATGATCAGGTCCCAGCCGATGATCCACGCAATGAACTCGCCGAGCGACGCGTAGGCGTAGGTGTACGCCGACCCGGACACCGGCACCATCGCCGCGAACTCGGCGTAACAGAGCGCGGCAAATCCGCACGCCACCGCGGTGAGAATGAAGGAAAGGACGACCGCGGGCCCCGCCCCGGGCCGGGCCGCGTCTCCCACGATGGCCGTGCCCGTCCCGCCACAGATCCCGGCCCACATGGTCCCGCCGCCCCCGAGGGCGGCGACGCGCCACTTTTCGACCCTCCCGCGGAGCCCCCCCCTTCTCTAAAAGCAGAATCAAAACCACCCATTGCAGGTGGTTTTGATAGGATGCGC
>CAZNNJ010000383.1:0-5804 GCA_964574305.1 uncultured Rhodospirillales bacterium
CGCAGAAATGCGTGCGCGCCGGCGGCAAGCACAACGACCTGGAGAATGTCGGCTACACCGCCCGGCACCACACTTTCTTCGAGATGCTGGGCAACTTCTCCTTCGGCGACTATTTCAAGCCGGAGGCGATCGAGTTCGCCTGGAACCTGATCACCAAGGATTTCGGCCTGTCGCCGGACCGGCTGACCGTTACCGTCTTCGCCGAGGACGATGACGCGTTCGGCCTGTGGCGCAACATCGCCGGCCTGCCGGAAAGCCGGATCATCCGCATTCCGACCGCGGACAATTTCTGGCGCATGGGCGATACCGGCCCCTGCGGCCCCTGCACCGAGATCTTCTTCGACCATGGCGACAAGATCCCGGGCGGCCCGCCCGGATCGGCCGACCAGGACGGCGACCGGTTCATCGAGATCTGGAACCTGGTCTTCATGCAGTATGAGCAGGTGACGCCGGACCAGCGCATCGACCTGCCGCGCCCGTCGATCGATACCGGCATGGGGCTGGAGCGGCTGGCGGCGGTGCTGCAAGGCAAGCACGACAATTACGATATCGACCTGATGCGGGCGCTGATCGTCGCCTCGGCCGATGCCACCGATACCGACCCGGACGGGCCGCAGAGCGTGTCACACCGTGTGATCGCGGACCATCTGCGCTCCACCTCCTTCCTGATCGCCGACGGCGTGCTGCCGTCGAACGAAGGCCGCGGCTATGTGCTGCGCCGGATCATGCGCCGCGCCATGCGCCATGCCCATATCCTCGGCGCCCGCGATCCGCTGCTGGCCCGGCTGGTGCCCGCCCTGGTCAAGGAGATGGGCCAGGCCTATCCCGAGCTCACCCGCGCCGAGGCACTGATCACCGAGACGTTGCGGCTGGAGGAGCGCCGGTTCCAGGCAACGCTCGACCGTGGCCTGAAGCTGCTGGAAGAAGAGACCGGCCGGCTGGGCGAGGGCGGCACCCTGCCCGGCGATGTCGCCTTCAAGCTCTACGACACCTACGGCTTCCCGCTCGACCTCACCGCCGACGTGCTGCGCGGCCAAGGCAAGACGGTGGACAATGCCGGCTTCGAGCTGGCGATGGCGAAGCAGCGGGCCGATGCCCGCCGCGCCTGGGCTGGCTCGGGCGAGGCGGCGACCGAGCAGCTGTGGTTCGATCTCAAGGACCGGCTCGGCGCCACCGAATTCCTCGGCTACGACACCGAGACGGCTGAAGGCCAGGTCGTGGCCATCATCGCCGAGGGTCAGGAGGTCAAATCCGCCTCGGTCGGCCAGAAGGCGCTGATCCTCACCAACCAGACCCCGTTCTACGGCGAATCCGGCGGGCAGGTCGGCGATACCGGCATCGTCACCGGCCAGAAGGGCCGCGCCACCGTCACCGATACGCAGAAGAAGCTCGGTGCGCTGTTCGTCCATGAGGCGACGGTGGATGAGGGTGAGATCGCGGTCGGCGATGCGGTGAAGCTCGAGGTCGACCATGCGCGGCGCGCGGCGATCCGCGCCAACCATTCGGCTACCCACCTGCTGCACAATGCGCTGCGCCGCCGCCTGGGCACCCATGTCGCCCAGAAGGGCTCGCTGGTGTCGCCGGAGCGGCTGCGCTTCGACATCAGCCAGCCGGTGCCGATCCCCGATGCCGACCTCGTCGCGGTCGAGGCGGCGGTCAATGACCGCATCCGCGCCAATGCGCCGGTCGAGACCAAGCTGATGAGCCAGGAGGATGCGGTCGCCAGCGGCGCCATCGCCATGTTCGGCGAGAAGTACGGCGACGAGGTGCGGGTGCTGTCGATGGGCGGCACCTTGCCCGGCGAAACCTTCCCCTATTCGGTCGAGCTCTGCGGCGGCACCCATGTGGCCAATACCGGCGATATGGGCGTCCTCAAGATCGTCGACCAGGGCGCGGTCTCGGCCGGCGTGCGCCGCATCGAGGCGCTGACCGGGCAGGCGGCGATCGACTATATGCGCCAGCGCGAGGATTGGCTGGATGCGGCGGCGGCAGAGCTGCGCGTGCCCCAGGCCGATGTGCCGGCGCGGGTCCATGCTCTCGTGGAAGAACGCAAGAAGCTGGAGCGTGAGGTCGCCGACCTCCGGAAGAAGCTGGCTTCGGGCGGCGGCGCCGGGTCGGGGCCGGAGGCGGTGAAGATCGACAGCTTCCTGTTCGCCCCGATCGAGGCGCCGGGCATGGCGCCGGGCGATCTCAAGTCCTTGATCGACGAGCAGAAGAAGAGACTGGGTTCGGGCATCGCGGCTGTGGCCTCGGCGTCGCCGGAGGGCAAGCTCGGTATCGTCGTCGGGGTGACGGTGGACCTGACCGGGCGGTTCAACGCGGTCGATCTCGTGCGGATCGGGTCTGAGGCGGCCGGCGGCAAAGGCGGCGGCGGACGGCCCGACCTGGCCCAGGCGGGCGGTCCCGACGGGGCCAAGGCCGGCGAGGCGCTGGCGGCAATCAGAAAGGCGATCGAACAGAGTGTCTGACATCAAGGCGAGCCCCCGCTTCGAGGGGACGGAAGACTACGTCGCCACCCCGGACCTGAATGTCGCCGTCAACGCGGCCATCGCGCTGGAGCGGCCGCTGCTGGTCAAGGGCGAGCCCGGCACCGGCAAGACCGTGCTGGCGCATGAGATCGCCAAGGCGTTGGGCGCGCCGCTGATCCAGTGGCACATCAAGTCGACCACCAAGGCGCAGCACGGGCTCTACGAATATGACGCGGTGAAGCGCCTGCGCGACGGGCAGCTCGGCGACCCCCGGGTGCAGGACATCGCCAACTATATCGTGCGCGGCAAGGTGTGGGACGCGTTCGTCTCCCCGGTCCGACCGGTGCTGCTGATCGACGAGATCGACAAGGCCGATATCGAGTTCCCGAACGACCTGCTGCGCGAACTCGACCGCATGGAGTTCTACGTCTACGAGACGCGCGAACTCGTCAAGGCGAAGCACCGTCCGCTGGTGATCATCACCTCGAACAACGAGAAGGAACTGCCGGACGCGTTCCTGCGCCGCTGCTTCTTCCACTATATCCGCTTTCCCGACCGGGAGACGATGCAGGCCATCGTCGATGTGCATTTCCCAGGGCTGAAGCAGGATCTGCTGCGCGAGGCGTTGACGTTATTTTACGAAGTCCGCGAGGTGCCCGGCCTGTCGAAGCGGCCGTCGACCTCCGAGCTGCTCGACTGGATCAAGCTGCTGGTGATCGAGGACATTCCGCCCGAGGCGCTGCGCGCCAAGGACGCGAAGAACCTGATCCCGCCGCTATACGGCGCGCTGATCAAGAACGAGCAGGACGTGCATCTGCTCGAACGGCTGGCCTTCCTGTCCCGCCGCGAGCGGAGCTGAACCGCAGGCGGCGGGTATCGGAACGGCGGCCATTACGCGAGCAGCGCGTAGGACCAGGCGAAGAACGCGACATAGAGGACGGGGAATATGGCGGCCTTGGCGAGGGCCGAGAGCTGAATGCAGGCGATATCGGTCATTGGTTGCTCCTTGAGGTTGCCACTTATGATCCACGACGGACCACAGTGATTCACTTAATTAATTATTCACTAAGTGAACAATGTCAAGGGGCGGCCCCTTGGCCGTGAGCTTCATTGCCCTGGGCGCTAACCTCCCCGGCCGCTTCTTGAACCCGGCGGATGCGGTCGATGCGGCGATCGGTGCGGTACAAGCCCCTGGAATCATGCTGCTTTCCCGCTCTCGCCTCTATCGCAGCGCCGCCTGGCCCGATCCCTCGGACCCCGAATTCGTCAATGCGGTCATATCAGTCATGACCGATCTCGATGCCTCCGCGTTGCTCGCGAGGCTGCATGCGCTGGAGGCCGAGTTCGGCCGTGAGCGCCGGCATGCGAACGCGCCCCGTGTGCTCGACCTCGACATCGTCGACCATGCCGGCCGGGTTTCCGCGCCCGGCGAAACCCCGATCCTGCCTCATCCCCGCATGGCCGACCGCGCCTTCGTCCTGCTGCCCCTGGCCGAGATCGCGCCGGGTTGGCGTCACCCGGTGACCGGAAGGGCCATTACCGACCTGATCCGCGCCTTGCCCAATCCTCACGCGGCGGTGCCGCTGTGAAGCGTTATCTGCGGCCTTTGGGATTGCTGTCCGGCTCCGCCGCGCGGGACGCCATCGCCGCCGGCTTGGCCCTGCCGCTGGCCGGCGGACCGTTGGCTTACTCGCTCGTCGAGGTCATCGAGCGGCACGGGCCGGGCGATATAAGGCGCAGAATCGAAAATCCCCTCGCCCGTGGAACGGGAGAGGGGCCTATTGCGATGGGCATCGTCAACGCAACGCCGGACAGTTTTTCCGACGGCGGCGACCATCTCGATCCGGCGGCGGCCATTGCCCATGCCGAGGCGATGATCCGGGCCGGCACCGCTATCATCGATATCGGCGGGGAGTCGACCCGCCCAGGCGCCGAACCTGTGCCGGTCGACGAAGAAATCCGCCGCGTCGTTCCGGTGATCGCCGGTATTCGGGTGATGGGCGAGGCGGTGGGGACGACGATCTCGATCGATACGCGCAATGCCCGCACCATGCAGGCGGCGCTCGATGCCGGCGCGACGATGATCAACGATATCAGCGCGCTCACCCATGATCCGGAGTCGCTGGCCGTGGCGGCGCGGGCGGCGGGTCCTGTCGTGCTGATGCACATGCAGGGCGAGCCCCGCACCATGCAGGCCGCGCCCGCCTACGACGACGTCGTGCTCGATGTCTATGACGCGCTGGAGGCACGGATCGCGGCGGCGGAGGCCGCGGGGATCGACCGGGCGCGCATCGTCGCCGATCCCGGCATCGGCTTCGGCAAGACCGTCGAGCACAATCTGGCGCTGCTGGACCAGCTCAGCCTGTTCCACGGACTGGGCCGGCCACTGCTGGTCGGCGCGTCCAGGAAAGGTTTTCTTGCCAAGCTCTCGGCCGGGGAGCCGGCCGGCCAGCGCCTCGGCGGCTCGCTTGCCGCCGCGCTGGCCGCGATCGGCCAGGGCGCGCAGATCGTCAGGGTCCACGACGTGCCGGAAACCCTCCAGGCACTGCGCGTGATCGCGGCGATCCGCGACGCTTAGGAGGTAGGATCGACCTTGATCTTGCCGGCGGCCGTGCGGGCCGATTGGCCCGGCTGAAGCCGATCCTCGATCAAGGTGCCCGGCTGGCTGAACTGGCCCCGCACAGTGGCGCGGACGACATAGGCGACCCTGAACTCGCGCTTCTCGCCCACAAGGCGGGGCATCGCGGCGTAGACACCGTCCATCACCGCCCCATTGCCGCCGGTCAGGTCCTTCAGCCAGGGATAGCGGCTCACCGGATCGGCGATATTCGCCGCCTCGACGGTCCAGCCGGCCGGCAGCGGGTCGAACAGGACCGGCTGGGCCTCGCCCTGGCCGGTGAAGCGCCCGGTCAGCACCACCACCGCCACGTCACCCTGGCGCAGCGTACCGGATTCGATGGGTTTGCCACTGCTGTCGAACAGCCAGCGCTGTACCTCATAGCCCTGGTCCTTGACCTCGCCGGGCGCCGGCGCGCCTGAAACGGTCAACGCGACATGAACCGGCGTATCGCCCGTATTCTTGATCGACGGCAGCGATGGGCCGGCGACCGGCAAGGCGACGGCCTGATCGGCGGTCTTGTCGCCGACCTTGGCCTTGAACCGAGCCTCCGGCGGCGTCTGGGCGATGCCGGCGCGGAACAGCCATGCCGCCTCCTGGGCATTGAACTGGCGGTGGGCCCCCGCGCCCGTGGCGGTCTTGGCCGCCACCGCGGCCACCGCCGGACGGGCCGGAGCCCCGCGCTTGGCCCGACCGGGGGCCCCCACCCGCGTGTCGCG
>CAZNNJ010000384.1:0-5782 GCA_964574305.1 uncultured Rhodospirillales bacterium
ACGGGATCGGCTTCTTCAAGATGTTCTTCCCGCCGGGCGCCCCGATCGCCATGGCCCCGCTGCTGATCCCGATCGAGGTCCTGTCCTTCGTCTTCCGCCCGATCAGCCTCGCGGTCCGACTTTTCGCCAACATGATGGCCGGTCACGTGATGCTGCAGCTGTTCGCCGGCTTCACCATTGCGCTGGGCATCTTCGGTGTGCTGCCGCTGACCTTCATCGTGCTGCTCACCGGTTTCGAAATCCTGGTCGCCCTGCTCCAGGCCTACGTCTTCGCGCTTCTGACTTCGATCTACCTGAAAGACACGCTCGAGGCGCACTGAGCCTCGCTCGTTCCGTTCCCTCCAACCTGACTTAAAGAAAACTCAAGGATCATCATCATGGATGCAGCTTCCGCAAAGCTTATCGGCGCCGGTCTGGCCGTCATCGGCATGGGCGTCGTCGGTATCGGCCTCGGCCTCATCTTCAACGCGTGGCTCCATGCGCTGGGCCGTAACCCGTCGGCCGCTCCGGTTCTGCGCCAGATGGGCTTCCTGGGCTTCGCGCTCACCGAAGCGCTGGCTCTGTTCGCGTTCGTGCTCGCGATCCTGATCCTGCTCAACGTCCTGTGAGCCGGAAGAGCGGAGCGCATATCATGCTCGCTCGCTTGAGGCTTTCCCGTCTGCCCCTCGCGGCCCTGATGCTTACCTCCTTCCCGGGGGTAAGCTGGGCCGAGGAGGAGAGCCAGAAGGGCATGCCGCAGCTCAACCCGGACAGCTATGTCAGCCAGGTTTTCTGGCTGGCCATCTTCTTCGTACTGACTCTGGTCTTCCTGCGTTTCGTCGGACTGCCGCGTATCACGGCGATCATCGACGAGCGCGCCCGGAAGATCGGCGGTGACATCGCCTCCGCCGAGGCTCTGCGGACCCAGGCCGCCGAGGCCGAGAAGACCTACGATGCGACGATGGCGGCTGCCCGCGGCAAGGCGCGCCAACTGCTCGCGGAGACGCACGAGAAGAACACCGTGGCCCTGGCCGAGGAAACGCGCCTGGCCGCAGCGACGACCGAGCGTCAGATCGAGCAGGCCGTCAAAGGCATCGAGCATGCCCAGGAGCAGGCGCTCAAGGGCATCCGCGATGTGGCCGTCGGCCTGGCCGCCGAGATCACGCAGAAGCTCAGCGGCCATGCGCCCGGGGCCGACCGCGTTGTGCTCGCGGTCGACAAGGCAGTCGGGGAGGTCGCCTGATGGAAGCTATCCACAATCCAGAGTTCTGGGTCCTCGTCGGCTTCCTGATCTTCTTCGTCCTGCTTGGCCGCACCTTGTGGAAGGTCATCCGGGATGGGCTGGACGGTCGCGCGGCCAAGGTCCAGGAGCAGCTCAATGAAGCCGCCGCGCTGCGCGCCGAGGCCCAACAGATGCTGGACCTCTACCGCGCCAAGCAGGAACAGGCCGTCAAGGATGCCGAGGATATCCTGGCGCAGGCGAAGGCCGAGGCCGAGCTGATGCGCCAGAATGCCGAGGCCGATCTGAAGCGGTCGCTCGCCGCTCGCGAGGCCCAGGCCAAGGACCGCATCGCGCTGGCCGAGCAGGCCGCCATCCAGGCGGTCAAGGCCCGCGCCGTCGAGATCGCCATCCGCGCCGCGACCGGCCTGGTGACGGAATCGATCGACCAGACCGGCGCCGCCGCCCTGGTCGACAGCGCCATCGACGACCTGCCCCAGCGGGCCAAGGTGGCCTGACGGTTCAGCGTTCGGTTATCTGAAAGTCTCAAGGGCGGCTCCGGGAAACCGGGTCCGTCCTTTTGCTTTGGGGCCGCTGATCCGAATTCAGAGGCTGTCAGGCCACCGTTGTCGGTAGTGCAGCACACGCAGGATTTCAATCCTGGCGTCCTTAAGACGATAGGCTACCAGATAGGGCGTTTTTCCGACGACAAGCTCTCGCGTGTCCGGCCGACGGCCCGGACGGCCGCTTTCTGGGAATCTGGCCAAGCCCGTGACCACTGTCAGTATACGGTCGACTTGCCGATCGGCGGCGATCGCATTGTCTCGAGCAATATGGGCTCGAAGCGATCTCAGATCGCGCAGTGCCGGTCCCGACCAACTGATTTGCATGCGAATGGCTTACTTGCTCGTTGGCATAGGCAACTCGTCTGGCTCGTCCCAGGAGCGGACCCAGGCTACGACATCCTCATGGTCGACCAGGTCTCCGGCATCGGCGGCGGCAATGCCTTCGTCGATTGCTGCGAGTTGCCATTGCTGAATCGAGACATAGTCTTTTAGCGCCTGCTCGACGATCCAGGATTTGGGCCGATCCAGCGCTTCGGCAATCGCTGTGACTTGAGCGTTCAGTTCCGGTTCCAACCTGATGCTCAAGGGTTGAGTTTTCATCGCAGCCTCATGATCATTCACTACGGTTCACTACATTGTCACACATGTCGAGGCTGCCAGCCAGCCTCTTGCCAGCCAACCCCGGCAGCGCCTAAATCCCAGCCCATGGTTGCCTTATCCCATACCGACCTTGAGCACGGCGAAACCGTTGAGTCCGTGATGGCCGCGATCGGTGCGCGTGCGCGCGCCGCAGCCGGCAAAATGGCGCTTGCCTCGACCGAGGCCAAGAACCGGGCGCTGGTGTCCGCCGCGCAAGCCATCAGGCGCGACTGCGACGCCATCCTCGCGGCGAACCGGCGCGATATCGATTCGGTGAAGGGCAGGCTGTCGGACTCGATGATCGACCGTCTGGCGCTCGACGCCAAGCGGGTCGAGGGGATCGCCCGGGGGCTGGAGGAGGTGGCGGCGCTGCCGGATCCGGTCGGCACCTCGCTGGCGCGCTGGACCCGGCCCAATGGGCTCGATATCGAGCGGGTGCGGGTGCCGCTAGGCGTTATCGGCGTCATCTACGAATCCCGCCCCAACGTCACCGCCGATGCCGGGGCGCTGTGCCTCAAGGCCGGTAATGCCGCGATCCTGCGCGGCGGGTCGGAGAGCACGCATTCCTCCCGCGCCATCCATGCCTGCCTGGTAGAAGGGGCGGTCGCTGCCGGCCTTTCGGGGGATGCGATCCAGCTGGTACCCACGACCGACCGGGCGGCGGTCGGCGTCATGCTCGGCATGGCCGGGGTGATCGACGTGATCGTGCCGCGCGGCGGCCGCTCGCTGGTGGAGCGGGTGATGAACGAGGCCAGGATGCCGGTCTTCGCCCATCTCGAAGGGCTCTGCCATGTCTATGTCGACCGCGACGCCGATCTGGAGATGGCGCGCGAGATCGTGCTCAACGCCAAGATGCGCCGCGTTTCGGTCTGCGGCGCGGCCGAGACTCTGCTGGTCGACCGCGCCATTGCCGACACCGCGCTAAAGCCGATCCTGGCCGGGCTGATCGAGGCCGGCTGCGAGGTCCGCGGCGACGCCGCCGTGCTCAAGGCCGAAATGGGCGCCGTTCCGGCCAGCGAGGCGGACTGGACCACCGAATATCTGGAGCCGATCATCTCCGCCCGCGTCGTCGACGGCGTCGATGGCGCAATCGCGCATATCAACCATTACGGCTCGCACCACACCGACAGCATCGTCACCGGAAATGAAGCTACCGCCGAGCGGTTCCTCAACGAGATCGACAGCGGCATCGTGCTGGTCAACGCCTCGACCCAGTTCGCCGATGGCGGCGAGTTCGGCATGGGGGCCGAGATCGGCATCTCCACCGGCAAGATGCATGCGCGCGGACCGGTCGGCGTCGAGCAGCTGACCAGCTATAAATACAAGGTGCGCGGTCGCGGGCAGGTCCGGCCCTGATCTCCTCGCCGACATGATATCACAACCTGGACGCTTTACCGGGCCAGCCTGGGCTGGACGCCGTGTCGGCCTTTTGGGCGGGTCGTTCAACCCCGCCCACGAAGGGCACCGCCATATCAGCCTGGTGGCGCTCTCCCGCCTCGGCCTGGATGAGGTGTGGTGGCTGGTCAGCCCGCAGAACCCGCTCAAATCGCGCCGCGACATGGTCGGCTTCGGCCGCCGCTTCGCCATGGCGCGCCTGCAGGCGCGCCACCCCCGCATCCTGGTGACCGACCTGGAGAAGCGGCTGGGCACCCGCTACACCTATGACACGCTGACCGCGCTCAGCCGCTATTACCCCAAGACCCGCTTCGTCTGGCTGATGGGCGCGGATAATCTCGGCCAGATCCATCGCTGGCAGCGCTGGCGCGGTATCTTCGAGACGTATCCGATCGCGGTGTTCGACCGGCCGCTCTACGGCATGCGGGCGCTGGCCGGCCATGCCGCCTCGGCCTTCGCCCGGGCCCGGCGCGACCAGGCGAATTCCCGCGACCTGGTGACGGCGACGCCGCCGGCCTGGATCTTCTTCCCCTCGCGGCTGGAGCCCCTGTCATCGACCGAGCTGCGCAAGGCAGCGCGCGACTTCGGTCCTGACTCATTGCGCAGCCGCTTCACCGCCTCTATTTCTAAGGATATCGACGCCGGCATGACCGTTTCAGTTTTGGAGAAGACCCCGATAGCACCCTCGACCACCAAGGCCCCGAAAACCGAGCAGCCTTTGTCCCCCGATCCGGCGCCGGACGCGCTCAAGGATGCGATCGTCAGGTCGATCGACGATGACAAGGGCGAGGACATCGTGGTGATCGACCTGCGCGGGAAATCCAACATCACCGATTTCATCGTCATCGCCAGCGGCCGGTCGGCGCGGCAGGTCGGCGCGATGGCCGACCATATTATCCGCAAGATCCAGCCCCAGCTGTCCTTCCGCATGCAGGTCGAAGGCCTGCCGCAGGGCGACTGGGTGCTGATCGATTGCGGCGACGCCGTGGTCCATCTGTTCCGCCCGGAAGTGCGCGATTTCTACGCCATTGAAAAAATGTGGGGGCTGGAGCCGCCGGCGGTACAGAACGCCGCAGCCGCCTCCCAGCCCTGAAATCGCCATAGTTCCGGGCGATTAGTTCC
This sequence comes from uncultured Rhodospirillales bacterium, assembly GCA_964574305.1. Lineage (GTDB taxonomy): Bacteria > Pseudomonadota > Alphaproteobacteria > BOG-932 > Roseiterribacteraceae > BOG-932. The sequence goes on from CAZNNJ010000384.1 coordinate 4,921, forward strand.
GTTCGTGAGAATCGTCATCGCCGCTGTCGGCCGGTTGCGCGACGCTCCGAGCCGGGCTCTGTTCGAAGATTATTCGAAAAGGCTTACCTGGCCCGTCGTGCTGCGCGAGGTCGAGCTTAAGCGCGCCCTGCCCGGGCTTCAGGCCAAGGCGGAGGAGGGCCGGTTGCTGCTCGAGGCGATCGGCGAGCGGGCGGCCCTGGTGGCGCTGGACGAGCACGGCGCGGAGTGGAGCAGCACGGACTTCGCCGGGCGCATACGGGCATGGCGCGACGAGGGTATCGCCGAGCTGGCATTCGCAATCGGCGGGGCGGACGGCCACGCCGAAGCGGTATTGAAGAGGGCGGCCGCGACCGTTGCGTTCGGCCGGATGACATGGCCGCATCGCCTGGCGCGGGTGATGCTGGTTGAGCAAATCTACCGCGCGCAGCAAATCATTGCCGGGCATCCCTATCACCGCGAATAATGTTAATATATCACGCGGGCGAACAGGCGGCCCGGCCATTGTTGAACGTCAACGGGTAAGCGGTTCTTATTCGGCTTTTGCCAAACGCCGTTGAGGGATTTGAGTTAACGGAAGCGAATGAGCTCCTCGTCCGCACACAAATCGGCTGAGATCGGGGCTCGGCCCGCCGCCACTCTGTGGGAGGGGCTGAAGCAGCGCGCCAGCCTGATTGCGACCATCGCGATCTTCCTGCTCGCCCTGGCAGCGATGCAGCATGTGCTGCGCGACTTCCACTATCACCAGATCATCGCCCAGCTGAAGTCGCTGTCGGCCCGGCAAATCCTCACTGCGCTGGCCTGCACGGTCGGCAGCTATTGGGTTCTCACCTTCTACGACGTGTCGGCCTTGCGCTATGTCGGC
>CAZNNJ010000385.1:0-5782 GCA_964574305.1 uncultured Rhodospirillales bacterium
AGTTCTGCATCGATCCCCCGCTTTGGACGAAGCTGCCCAACCGGATGATCGAGCCAGGCGGGTGCGCAATCGGCAGGTCGCGCTCGACTGGCTGAACCAGGCCGAGCGCAAGTTGCGCATGGCTGATCTGCTTGCCGATGGCGGCTTTGCCGAGGAGGCGCTGCCATCGCTCCGCGAGATGGCGTCCCTGGCTATGCGCGGTCTCGCCGTTGCCGTCGATCCCGGCCTCGAACCTGCAACCGCGGAGACGATACCGGACGCCGAGTTGACCGAGTTGGCGATGGTCCGGGCGCAGTTGCCGCCGGGGAGCATTGCCGATCTTGCACTGATCGGCGGTACCCTGAACGACGCGGTAATAAATGTCGACGCCAGCAGGGTCACGGCGCGTGGCTTGCTCGTTGCTGCCCGCGCCGCCGCCGAACGGAGTTGGGCAGCTCGGATATTGACGGATTAATTCCCAGGCTGAACGCACGCTAACCGATCGTCGGTGCGCGCCCACGTGCCGATGCCGGAAGGCCCTCTCTCGATACTCGGAGTTTCGGCAAAGACCCGTTCCCAATCCTATCGGCAGCGAGAGCTTTGGTCGTCGATGCTAAAGCGTCCGGTCGCCTGCGGCTACAATGCGCGCTAACGAAACTAGAAGATCGCTTCTGGCCATCAGCATCCGCAATATGAATTGTCATCCACAGAGCACCATAACTCCGCCTTGACCTCTCGCCGCCTTGTCCGGTTTTGTGCCGAGATGTCTTTGATGCGGCTGCCCACGAGCGCCGAAACGCTCGTGGGTTTTCTTTGACTATTCCTCCGACCTCATTAGTGGATATCGGTGGTCAGCGTGCAGGATGGCTCCCTCATCTAAAGTCGAGAGCCGTATCCCAGCGTCAGCCCATTTTTGTAGATCGCCGATCGCATAGACGACTCTGCCCCCGAGTTTCCGATAGGTCGGGCCGGTGCCATGGCTACGGTGCTTCTCCAGCGTTCGAGGCGAGAGGCCAAGAAAGCGGGCAGCCTCCGGAGTACGTAGGTAACGTGGTGGTAGAATCTGCGTTAGTCGTGACATTGAGGCCTCCTTGTTACGCACGTCTGATGACGTGCCGAGGCACAAGGCACGATGGTTATTGCCCGGCTACATAGACAAAGGGGCTTGCATCGCCATGGCCGCGCGGCAGTTCCTGGCGGATTATCTTGGGGGGCGAGCAGCGTTGTGCAGATCATTTATAATTTCGGCGTCCGCGATCAGCTGATAGCCTGGGAAACCTTGCCGTGGGATAGCATAGCGTGGTCGGTCGGATCATCGCGCTTTATCGCATCCTTTCGAGGAAAAAGTGTGCGCGGTCATAGTGTTGCTGTCAGAACGAAGTTACGATCTTCATCCGGCGAGGGTCGCCAAATCCTATAAAGCCGTTGTTAATCAATAGTTTGACTCTGCCTTGGCAAACCATCTTCGGGATTCGCACCCAGAGTAGGCCTCACTCCTGCTAAAGACCAGGATCGACGGGCTCGCTTTCCAGCGCGAGCACGCGGCGGAGCGGCTCGCGCCGGACGAAGCGCTCCAGCGCCTCGATGCCGAGGGCGAATTCGCGCAGTGCCAGCCCGCGCTTGGCGCTTAAGCCACGTTCGCGCAGGCGTTCCAGATGGCTCCGGCATCGTGTAGTCGGGGCCGTAGATGATGCGCAGATATTCCGGTCCTCGATACTTGATCGTGGGTTGCAGCAGGCCGCGCTTGCTGCGGGCGATGAAGTCGAGTGGCTTCACCACCATGCTTTCGCCGTCGGTAGCGGTCAGTCCCGCCACCACCTTATCGCGGCTTCGACCCCTACCGCATCGGCAGATCTACCTCCAGTCAGGCGTCGCGACTAGCGGTAGGCTGGCGTCGATCTTGATGGTCACGAGCGGCTCGTCGGTTTCATGCGCCAGCAGCGCCGCATCGTCGATCTCGACGAGGTGATCTTGTGCGTCGACCAATCAGGTTCGATGGCGACCTCCGTGGTCTATGCGTCGATCTTCGCGGCGGTCATGGCTTCGCTGCCGGTGGTCGCAACCAAGCTGGTGTGCTTCGACACCGCGATCGTCGACCTGACCGCGGAACTGGCCGATCCGGTCGAGGTGCTGTTCGGCGTCCAGCTTGGCGGTGGCACCGACATCAACGCGGCGGTCGCCTATTGCGAGGCACGGATCGAACGTCCGTCCAAGTCACATATCATCCTCATTTCCGACATGTATGAGGGCGGCAATGCCGGTGCGCTGGTCGACCGTCTGGCCCGCCTGATGCCGACGGGCGTCAACATTATCGCGCTGCTCGCACTCACCGATACCGGCCGCCCGTCCTATGACCCCAAGCTCGCAGCACAGGTCGCAGCGCTTGGCATTCCGGTCTTCGCCTGCACGCCGGACCAGTTCCCGGAGCTGATGGCGACGGCCTTGCGCCGGGAAGACATCCATGGCTGGGCCGCCGATCGCGATATCAAGCTCATCCGTTCGGACAACGTGTAGCGGTGGCGCTTTCCCTATAAGTAAGATCGTGCCTGCCACTGACATCTGGCAGCATGAAATCTGGAATCGAACCGGCGGCTTGGGCGTCCTGACGCGACAAAGCTCTGGGAAAAGCCGGTTCAGGCGGCGTATAGGGTCCTGATCATAAATCGGTCCGGGATGGGGAGAGACATGGGGATTCGGCGTTTCGAGGGTAAGGTCGCGCTGGTGACGGGCGCCGCTTTGGGTATGGGGCGTGCGACCGCCCGGCGGTTCGCCGCCGAGGGCGCCAAGGTCTGCGTCGTCGATATCATCGCGGCGGGCGTCGAAGAGACGGCGGCCATGATCCGCGCCGAGGGCGGCGAGGCCTTCGCCTGTGTTGCCGATATTTCCCAGGAAGCCGACAATGAACGAATGGTGGACGAGACGATCGCCCGCTATGGCCGGCTCGACGCCGTCGATCTCAACGCCGCCGTGCTCGGCGAGCATGCCTCCTTTTTCGAAAGCTCGGTCGCCCATTACGACCGCGTCGTCGCGGTCAATCAGCGTGGTACTTTCTTAGGGATGCGGGCCGTCGGCCGGGTGATGAAGCCAGGTGGCGCGGTCGTGGTCATGTCGTCGACCGCCGGCCTGCTGGGGCATCCCGCCAACCCGGCCTACAGCACCGCGAAGCACGCGGTGATCGGGATGGTGCGCTCAGCCGCTCCGGCATTCGGCGCACGGGGCATCAGAATCAACGTGATCTGCCCGGGCGGCGTCAACACCCGCATGCACACGCCCGAGCCGGTCGACGACCCGATCGTGCCGCTGGAGGACTTGGCCCCGGTCGAGTTCCGCGGGGTCTCCACGCCCCAGCACATCGCCGAGGTGGTTCTGTTCCTGTGCAGCAGCGCGGCCGGCTATATCACCGGCGCGGTCCATACCGTGGATGGCGGCGGGACCGCCGCGTTCAACATCCCGCTCTCATTCGATATCGGGCAGCAGCACTGAGCATTAAGGACGGCGGCTTGCCGGCTGCCTCCAGGGGAGGATGACATGACTCTCGAACTGATCGACGCAGACGCCCATGTGAATCCGCCGCCGACATTCTGGGACGATTATCTTCCCAAGGCCTTTGCCGATCGCGGGCCCAGGATCGAAGAGGGCGGCCCGGATGAGACGTATGATTGGGTGGTGTTCGAGGGAACCCGCAAGCCGCTCAACATCATGTCGTCGGTTGTCGGGCAGGGGCGCGATTTCCGTCCGGTCGGCCGCCGCTCGGACATACAGAGCGGCAGCTGGGAACCTGCCGCCCGCCTCGACGACATGGCCCGCGACGGCGTCAGCCGTGCCGTGCTGTTTGGCGGCGGCCCGCTCGGCACCGCCGACAACGATCTCTATCTGGCAAGCTTTGGGGCCTATAACCGCTGGCTGGCCGATTTCTGCCGTCACGATCCCAAGCACTTGGTCGGCGTCGCCTATCTGCCCATGCAGGATATCGACCAGTCGACCCTGATGCTGAGAGAGGCCGCGCGGCTGGGGCACAAGGCGGTCAATATCCCGGCCTTTCCGCAATCCAAGAAGGGTACGGCGGGGGGCGGCTTCGCCGCGCAGGTGCTGGCGCTGACCGGCGATCCGGATGGCGAGCTGCAATATGACAACCCCGAGTTCGACCGCTTCTGGAAGGCCTGCGTCGATCTCGACATGCCGGTGACCATCCATTTGGGTGCCCGCGTCGCCCGCCCGCAGATGACCCGGTTCCTGCCCAACCTGGTGATGTCGAAGGTCTGCATGGCCGAGCCGATCTCGATCATGATCTTCGGCGGCGTCTTCGACCGCTTCCCGGCGCTGCGCTTCGCGGCGATCGAGAGCGGCGTCGGCTGGATGTCCTGGATGGCCGAATATATGGACAGCATCTATATCAACCAGCGCCACTGGCTGCAGCTCGACCTCAAGCATCAGCCGAGCTTCTATATGGACCAGAATGTCTACGGGTCCTTTATCCGCGATCCGGTCGGCATCAAGAACCGCGATCTTCCGGGCGGCCGGAACATCATGTGGTCGACCGACTATCCCCATTCCGAGACCACCTGGCCCGACTCGCGCGCGATTCTGGACCGGCAGTTCGCCGGTCTGAGCGACGAGGAGCGCAAACCGATCGTCCGCGACAACGCGCTCAGATTCTTTCGGCTGAGCTGACCGACCGAACCGAAGGCGCGGCCTTTATCGGGCGGGGGCGGCCGGAGCGGCTTCACGGCCGGTGTGGAATGTCGTGTCCTGCCGCGGCCGGAAATTGAGGAACTGCAGCCCGTCGGCGCCAGCCTTGAAGCCGTAGAACGTGCCGCCGGCGATCGACAGCGTGCTGCCGGGGCCGAGCACCCGGCCGCCCAGATGCATCTCGCCGGCCAGGATATAGACGATCTCGTCCTCGTCATGCGCGTGCACCTGGATCTCGGCGTGCGGCTCATAGCGCATCTCCATCAGCTGCGGATGTTCGCCGCTGCCGGGGTCGCGCATCCGGTAATGCGCGCTGATCTCCCCCTCGGTGAAATGACCCGGCGGCGCGTCGGCCAGCGCCTCGCGGGCGCTCATCCAGGCTGAGTCCTCTTCGGTGATATGAACCCGTGCCATGCTACACCTCCAGCCGATAAATCCGGGCGGCCGTGCCGCGGAACAGCGCATCCTGCTCGTCGTCCGAGAAGCCGGCGGCCAGCCGCTTCGCCGTGTTCCACAGTACGTTATAGGCGGCGGCCTCGCGGTCCATGGGAAAGTTGCTCTCGAACATGCAGCGGTTCGGCCCGAACGCGTCGATGACCGTCATGTAGTAATCGCGTGTCGCCGCGGCCAGTTCTTCCGATCTCGGCGGCACGGCGCGTTCGTGCCAGCCGAAGCCGGTGATCGGCATCACCATCCCGCCCAGCTTGACCGCCACGTTCGGGCAGCCCGCGAGTTCGCGGATGCCCGTCCGCCAGTTCTCGAACACCTTCGCCCGCCGGCCGGCATAGCGGCCGACGCCGACCGGCATGCCGATATGGTCGAGCACGATCTGCAGCTCGGGAACGGCGCAGGCAAAGCGGGCCAGGGCGGGAAGCTGCGGGTGGTAGATCCAGGTATCGAAGCTCAACGACCGGGCGGCAAGCCGCCGGGCGCCGCGATGGAAGACGGGGTCGTCCAGGATGGTGGGGTGCGGGTTGATGAACTCCAGATGAACGGCAGGGTCGTCATCCCAGGCTGCCAGATGGCGGATGCCGTGGAACCGGCCGGGCGCTGCGGCCTGGTGCGCATCCAGCACCCTGTCGACCTCGTCGCCCAGCAGCAGGTCGGCATGGGC
>CAZNNJ010000386.1:0-5778 GCA_964574305.1 uncultured Rhodospirillales bacterium
TCATCGTGCCGTGCTGGATGATGGCATTGCGCTCGTTGCGGGTGATCATGCCGATATTGAAGAAGCCGGCATATTCCCAGTTGCACATCGTCTTGAAGAGGTCGCCCTTCCAGTCGCGATAATCCTGCGGGGACTGGACCAGCCCCACCTTCGGGTTGCCGAAATGCGGCACCATCGCCGACAGCCAGTCCGGGTCGACGGTATAGTCGCTGTCGATCACCGCGATGATCTCGGTATCAGGCGCGCTTTCGCGCAGCGCGAAATTGAGCGCGCCGGCCTTGAAGCCCGGCCAGTTGGCCAGGTGGAAGAAGCGGAAGCGCGGGCCCAAGGTGGCGCAATGCGCCTCCAGCGGCTTCCACACCGCGTCGTCCTTGGTGTTGTTGTCGATGATCAGGACTTCGAAATTGTCGTAATTCAGCCGCGCCAGCGCATCCATGGTCTCGATCACCATGTGCGGCGGCTCGTTATAGCAGGGCACGTGGATCGAGACCTTGGGCCCGCCCGCCATCGGCATATGCCGCTTCGGCTTGATCAGCCGGCGCCAGTGCGAGCGGAACATCAGCTCGGTGATCTCCAGCCCGTCCGCCAGGATGACGCCGAACAGCACCACCTGCATGCTGATCATCACATACCAGACCGCGCGCAGGCTGGGGTCGTAGGCGGCATGGTTCACCTGCACCCAGGTCCATACCAGCAGTGACGCCGTCGCCTGGATCAGCAGCGGGAAGAAGATCAGCCCGCCGGCATTGATGTCGCGCCGCCGCCACAGGAACCAGCCGACGATCGGCAGGGCCAGCAGGGTGGAATAGGCGGTCAGCTCCTTCCAGTTGCGGATCTCGACCAGCGAGCCCGACATCGGGAACTTCTGGTTGCGCTGGGCATCGAACAGGCCCCAGCTGTCGCCGCCCTGCTCGTCGGCCCGCTTCCAAGGCTGGTCGAACGCCTCGATCACGTTATAGCCGGGGATGCCCTGGACGGGCTCGTCAAGCTGCTCTTCGCGTGCCCGGTTCAGGAAGTTGCGGATGAAGGCCGCCTGGTTGACCCGCGACGGCTCGGCGCCGCCGCGCCACGGCCCTTCGGACGGCCAGCCGACCTCGCCCAGAATGATCGGCTTGCCGGGATATTTCTCCGCCAGCGCGGCCCGCACCTTGAAGATCTGGTCGATCGTCTGGTTGACCGGGATCGAATCCCAATAGGGCAGGATATGGACGCAGATGAAGTCGCTCGCCTCGACCAGCTCAGGATGCTTGAACCAGGGATCGGCGCCTTCGCAGGCGAAGACCGGGACCGGCCGGCGGCGGGTCGCGTCTTTCACCTTCTTGATCGCGGCGACCACCTGGTCTGTCGCCAGGCCGCCGGTCATCACCTGCTCGTTCTCGACGGCCAGGCCTTTGACGTTCTTGTTGTGCTTCCACATGTCGATCAGGCTGCCGATCTCCATGTCGTCGTGGTTCGGCCCGTCCTTGTTGCCGTTCACCGCCGCGCCGGCGATGACGTTCAGGCCGTATTTGGCGGCGATGCGCGGGATGTTCTCGAAACCGTTCAGCGCGTCGTAGGTGCGCACGCCGTCGGCGACGCGCGAGACCAGCGCCATGTCGCGGTCGATCTGGTCGACCGAGGGATATTTCTTGTCGTGCGGGCCCTGGTCGGCCTGATAGGGCGTGAAGGACACGCTGGCGATCATGCCGTCCCACGACCGCTGCGCCACCGGGCGGTTCAGCAGGTACCAAGCGGCGAAATTGACGGCGACGACGACCGCCAGCGCGATGATCGCTTTCAAACGCATTGAGCTTCAGACCCCGACACAGCGAACCCGTTCCCTTGGGCGATGCCGTGGATATACGGGCCCAATATGGCGATACATTGACCGTTCCGCGCCTGGATTATGATATCCGGGACTATCACCGCGGCCGGCTGGAAAATCAAGGATTCGCCCGCGAATCCGAGGATCAGGCCTTGACGATTTCATAGAGGAAGCCCGCCTCGCCGATCTTGGCGCCGACAAGGTCGCGATGGACCGCGTCGCGGGTTTCCACGGTGATGTCCACGGCGACATCCTTGGCCGAAACGGCGCTCGACAGCCGGTTGTGCAGCACTTCGATGATATTGCCACCGGCCTGGCCGATGGCGCTGGCGATCTTCGCCAGCGAGCCCGGCCGGTCGGTCAGCTCGACATGGAAGACCGAGATGCGGCCGCCCCGCGACAGTTCGCGCAGGATGACGGAGGCGAGCAGGCGGGAATCGATGTTGCCGGCGGTCAGCACCAGCCCGACCTTGCGGCCGGCAAAGCGCTCCCGGTTGGCGAGCAGCGCCGCCAGGCCCGCGGCGCGCGCGCCCTCGGCCACGGTCTTCTCGACCTCCAGCAGCAGGGCGACCGCATGCTCCAGCTCGGCTTCGTCGACCAGCATGATGTCCTTGACCAGCGCGGCGATGATCGCCTTGGTCCGCGCCGCCGCGGTCTGCACGGCGATGCCCTCTGCCACCGTCGCGCCGCCGCAGGCGCCGGTCTCGCCGCGGATGGCACGGTACATCGACGGGTAAAGCTCGGTCTGCACGCCATAGACCTCGATATCCGGCTTGATCGCCTTGGCGGCGATCGCCATGCCCGAGATCAGGCCGCCGCCGCCGATCGGAATGATCATCATGTCGAGATCGGGCGCCTTCTCCAGCATCTCGACCGCGATCGTGCCCTGGCCGGCGATCACATGCCGGTCGTCATACGGCGGAACGAAGGTCAGCCCCTCCTCGCGGCCCAGCCGTTCGGCGAAGGCGGCGGCCTCGGCCAGCACGTCGCCCTCGATCAGCACGCGGGCGCCATGGTCCTGCGTGTGCTGGATCTTGGTGAAGGGCGTGCCCTTGGGCATCACGATGGTGGCTGGGATGTCCAGCCGCGCGGCGTGATAGGCGACGCCCTGGGCATGGTTGCCGGCCGACATGGCGATGACGCCGGCGGCGCGCTCCGCCTCGGTCAGGCTCAAGAGCTTGTTCAGCGCCCCGCGCTCCTTGAAGGAGGCGGTGAACTGAAGGTTCTCGAATTTCAGCCATACCTCGCAGCCGGCGATGTCGGACAATGTGCGCGACTGCCGCATCGGCGTTCGCATCACCTGTCCCGCGATCGCCTCGGCGGCGCTCTGGATGTCTTTCAGCGTGACCGGGGCGTCTGCCCCAAGGTTGGCCACGGAGTTTACGTCAGGCTTCGGCTGCGATTTTGGCCGCGCGTTTGCGGGCATTCGGATCCAATTCCCTTTTGCGAAGCCGGATCGACTTCGGCGTTACCTCGACGAGTTCGTCATCGCCAATATAGGCGATGCCCTTCTCCAGTGTCATGCGGATCGGCGGGGTCAGCCTGACCGCCTCGTCCTTGCCGGCGGCGCGGATGTTGGTCAGCTGCTTGCCCTTGATCACGTTCACTTCCAGGTCGTTCTCCCTGGTGTGCTCGCCGATGATCATGCCTTCGTACACGTCGACCTGGGGCTCGATCATCATCGGGCCGCGATCCTCAAGGTTCCACATCGCATAGGCGACCGCGACGCCGGGGGCGTTGGCGATCAGCACGCCGGTGCGCCGCGCCGGGATCGAGCCGCGATAGGGCGAATAGGAATGGAACAGGCGGTTCATCACGCCGGTGCCGCGCGTGTCGGTCAGGAACTCGCCCTGGTAGCCGATCAGGCCGCGCGACGGCGCATGGAACACCAGCCGCTGCTTGTTGCCGCCCGACGGCTTCATCTCGACCAGGTCGCCTTTGCGCTCGGCCAGCTTCTGCACGACGGTGCCGGAGAATTCCTCGTCGACGTCGATGACGACTTCCTCGATCGGCTCCAGCCGCTGCCCGGTCAGGGGATCGTTCTGATAGACCACGCGCGGCCGGCTGATCGACAGCTCGAAGCCCTCGCGGCGCATCTGCTCGATCAGGATGGCGAGCTGCAATTCGCCGCGGCCCGAGACTTCGAAGGCGTCCTTGCCGCCGGTCTCGGCGATGCGCAGCGCGACATTGCCCTCGGCTTCGCGGAACAGCCGGTCGCGGATCATGCGGCTGGTCACCTTGTCGCCCTCGCGGCCGGCCAGCGGGCTGTCATTGACCGAGAAGGTCATGGTGATGGTCGGCGGATCGATCGGCTGGGCCGGGATCGCCTCGGTCGCAGCCGGATCCGCGATGGTGTCGGCGACCGTCGCCTTCGCCAGGGCGGCCAGCGCCACGATGTCGCCCGCCTGGGCCTCGTCCACCGGCACCCGCTCAAGGCCGCGGAAGGCCAGGATCTTCGACACTCGGGCATTCTCGATCAGCGTGCCGTCACGTGACAGCGCCTTGACCTGCTGGTTGGTCTTGATCGTGCCCGACTGGATGCGGCCGGTCAGCAGCTGCCCCAGATAGGGGTTGGCTTCAAGGATAGTCGCCAGCATGGCGAAGGGCTTCTCCAGCTCGACCGTCGGCGGCGGCACGTGGCGGACGATCAGGTCGAACAAAGGCGACAGGTCCTTGCGCTCGCCATCGAGCGAATCCGTGGCCCAGCCCTGGCGGCCCGAGGCGTAGAGCATCGGGAAATCGAGCTGCTCGTCGGTCGCTTCCAGCGCGGCGAACAGGTCGAACACCTGCTCATGCACGACGTCCGGCTGCGCGTCCGGCCGGTCGATCTTGTTGACGACGACGATCGGCTTCAGCCCCCGCTTCAGCGCCTTGCCGACGACGAACTTGGTCTGCGGCAGCGCGCCCTCGGCGGCATCGACCAGCACGACGCAGCCATCGACCATCGACAGGATGCGTTCCACCTCGCCGCCGAAATCGGCGTGGCCGGGCGTGTCGACGATATTGATGCGGGTGCCGTGCCACAGCACCGAGGTGCATTTGGCCAGGATGGTGATGCCGCGCTCGCGCTCCAGCTCGTTGGAGTCCATCGCGCGTTCCATCACCTGCTGGTTCTCGCGGAACACGCCGGACTGCTTCAGCAGCATATCGACAAGGGTGGTCTTGCCATGATCGACGTGAGCGATGATGGCGACGTTACGCAGTTCCATCGGACGAGCGGCTTTCAACTGATATATTGGGAGCAACGCTCAAATAGGCGCGGCGCGGCGGATTGCTACCCGAATCGCCGGCAAAAGTCACGTTTGCGCCGCAGCAACCCAGCTATGTGAGGATTTTAGGGGCAAAGGCATGTGGACACGGGTCTCACAGCTGCACCTCGCGCGCCTCCATGTCGTGGATATGGGCGCCGCGCTTGAAATGCTCGTTATAGAAAGAGCCGACCAGCAGCATCTCGATCTCGCCCGCGCGATCGGCGAGCGGCAGCAGGATCATCACGTTGAGCGCGATATCGTTATTGCCGATGCGCGCGAGCAGCAGGCGCGGCTTTACCTCCGTCGCCACATAGTCGACCGCGGTCCGCCATTCGGCGACCGCCTTCGGATTCTGGCCGCTGGTGCCGGATATGCGGCCGGTCATGTTCATGCCGTGGCGCTCCACCACCTCGCTGCCGACCAGGCGGTAGGTGAAATTGTCCCTGGCATCGATCAGCATCAGGTTCTTGACCAGCTGCGGAATGTCGATGACCGGGTCGATGTCCGCGCGCGACGGCACCCGCCCGTCGACATGCTTCGACAGCCAATAATGGTGCAGCTGTTTCCAGAGCCGTTCCGATATCGGGTCGGTTCCTCCCAAGGACCGATCGGGCACGATCTTCGCGTGCTCGGTTGCTGCGATGCGGATTTCCATCTTCGAATAGAACAGCAGGCAGTGTTAAAATTGCCTTATCCCAATGTGAAACTGGGCATTGCCGACCC
>CAZNNJ010000387.1:0-5767 GCA_964574305.1 uncultured Rhodospirillales bacterium
TTGACATAGTTCTCGCCCACCAGCGCCTGCAGCGTGCCGGCGATCGCCTGCATGGAGATGCCGAGATCGTTGGCCTTGGCGTGGTCGATCTTGATGTTCAGCGTCGGCTGGTTGAAGTCGAGATCGCTGTCCTGGAAGGCGAACAGACCGCTCTTCAGGGCATCCATCTTGATCTCGTTCATCACCCGGAAGATCGTCTGATAGTCGGTGACCGACGAGATGACCATTTGAACCGGGGGGCCGCCGATCGAGCCAGGGATGGACGACGGACCAAAGATCAGAAGGCGCAAGCCCGTGATCTTCTGCGCCGCCGCCTGCAGCAGCATCATGATCTGCGCCGAGGAGCGCTCGCGCTCGGCCCACGGCTTGAAATGGAAGACGAACATGCCGGTGTTCAGGCTTCCGCCGAAGCCGTTGAAATTGACCGTGCGTTCCAATTCGGGAATGTTTTCGACCGACTTGTAGAACTGCCGTCCATAGGCGTCGACATAGTCGAGATTGGCATATTGCGGGCCCTTGAGCGGCCCGAACAGATAACCCTGGTCCTCCGGCGGGGCGAGCTCGCTGCGCGACCCGGTATAGAGGAAGAAGATCGAGCCCAGCACCACCGCGCCGAACAGCAGCACGGTCGGGCGATAGTCGAGCAGCCGGTCCAGAACCCTCGCATAAAAGTCGGTGAAGCGGTCATAGAGATGCTCGACCAGTTGCGCGAACCTGCCGTCGGTCATGTCGCGCGTGAGGATCGCCGAGGACATCACTGGCGACAGGGTGAGCGCGATAACGCCGGAGATGATGACCGAGCCGGCGAGCGAGAAGGCGAACTCGCGGAACATCACGCCGGTGACGCCCGACAGCATGCCGATGGGGGCATAGACCGCCGCCAGGGTCAGCGTCATGGCGACGACCGGGCCCACGATCTCGCGCGCGCCGATCAGCGCCGCCTGGACCGGCGAGAGGCCTTCCTTGCAATGCCCGTGGACGTTGTCGCCCCTGACGATGGCGTAATCCACCACCAGCCCGATCGCCAGCACCATCGCGAGCAGGGTGAGCAGATTGATCGAGAAGCCCAGGGCCAGCATCAGCGCGGCCGATCCGACCAGCGACAGCGGGATCGTGACCAGGGGGATGATGACCGCGCGTAAGGACCCCAGCGACAGGAAGACGACCAGCACGACGATGCCGACCGCCTCGGCCAGGGTTCGCGACACTTCATCGATCGACGACTGGATATAGATCGTCGCGTCATAGACGACCTTGCCGTTGAGATTCGGCGGCAGGTTGGGCGCGATCTCGGCCATGCGTTTGCGCACCGCCTTTGCGGTCTCAAGCGGATTGCCGGTCGGCGCCTGGTTGATCATCATCATTCCCGTCTTGCGGTCATCGATCCAGCCGGACTGGGTGACGGCCTGCTGGTCGAGCTCGGCGGTGGCGACGTCGCGCATGCGCACGATGCTGTCGCCCTGGCTCTTCACCACCATGTTCTGGAACTGCTCGACATCCTTGAGACCGGTATCGGCGATGATGTTGCTGACGGTGAAATAGCTCTTCGCCTGGCCGGGCGCGGACTGCACGTTGTTGGCGAGCAGGGCGGCGGAGATATCCGCGCCGGTGATGCCCCGCGCGGCCATCTTCTGCGGGTCGAGCCACAGGCGCATGGCGAAGGTGGCGCCGCCGGCAACCACGGCCGAGCCGACGCCGGGCACGGTCGACAGGATCGGCTGGACAGTGCGGCTCAGATAATCGGTGATCGCGGCCGGCGGCATGTCCTCGCTGGAGAAGGACAGGATCATGATCGAGCTGCCGGCGTTGCCCAGCGCGCTCTGCTTGTTGACCACCGGGTCGTTGGCCTCGCGCGGAATCTGGTACTTCACCTGCTGGACCTTGGACAGAACCTCGGTCAGCGCCTTGTCGGCGTCATAGTTCAGCTGAAGATAGATGGTGATATTGCTCTGCCCCTGGCCCGAGCTGGCGGTGATGTAGTCGATCCCCTCGGTCGAGGAGATGGCCTGCTCCAGAGGCGTGGTGATGAAGCCCTGCATCAGCTCGGGCGGCGCACCCGGATAGCTGGTCGAGACCGAGATCGAGGCGGATTGCAGGGCCGGGAATTGCCGGATCGGCAGCTCCAGCAGCGAGGGCAGCCCGACGAAGAAGATCAGCGCGCTGACGACGCCGGCCAGCACCGGGCGGCGAATGAAGAGATCGGTGAAACGCATGGTCCGGAACCTTAGAAACGGGTCGCGGAGGGCTGGGTCGCAAGCGGATCGTCCGGCGCGATCACGACCGGCGTGCCGTTATTGAGCTTGAGCTGTCCCGACGCCGCCACGCGGTCCCCGGCATTCAGCCCGGACAGGATCGCGACCTTGCCGTCGAACCGGTCGCCGGTCTTGATGAAGGCACGCTCCACCTTCAGCACCGGCATGCCGTCGGCGCCTTTCTCCTCGCGGACGATGAAGACGGAATCGCCATAAAGGCTGTAATCGACCGCCGTCTCGGGCACGACGACCATGGCGGGCGCATCCGGCAGCACGACCTGAACCTTGGCGAACATGCCGGGCAGCAGCGCATGATCGGCATTGTCGAGGGTCGCCTGGACCAGGATGGTGCGGGTCTGCTGGCTGATCTGCGGCTCGATCGCGGTGATCGTCGCGTTGAACACGCGGCCGGGATAGGCGTCGGCATTGAGCTGGACCGCCTGCCCGACCTTGACCTTGGCGGCGACCTGTTCCGGCAGGGTGAAGTTGGCCCAAAGCTGCGACAGGTCGGTCAAGGTCACCAGCGCCCCGCCCGGATTGACATAGCCGCCGACATTGACCTGGCGCACGCCGAGCTGGCCGGAGAAGGGCGCACGCACCAGCTTCTGCGCGATCTGCGCCTGGGTCTTGGCGATGCCGGCCATCGCCTGGTCGCGCAAGGCCTGCTGCTGGTCGACCACCATCCGGCTCTGGAATTCGCGTGCCGAAAGCTGCTTGTCACGGTCGAGATTGGCGCCGGCGACGCGGGCCTGAGCCTCATAGGCGGCGAGGTCGCCCTTTTCGGGAGCGTCGTTGAGCTGGACCAGCGGATCGCCAGCCTTCACCTCGGCGCCAGGCTCGAACGTGATCTGGGTGATCATGCCGCCCACCTCAGGCGCCACCGTCACCTGGCGCACGGCCTGGAGCGTGCCGATGCCCGAGAGGTACTTGGCAACCGGCTTCATCTCGGCCGTCACCGCGGTGATCGGCGTCGGCGGCATATGGAAGGCCATGCGCGCGGCCTGGGACGCGGCATCGAACCGGTGATAGGCGACGAAGGCGGCGACGATCCCAGCCAGCACCAGCGCGGTGACGGCGAAGACCTTCCACTGGCTGCGCGGCCGATGCCGGTCATAGGACATCGACAAGTCCGAAATCTCGCGTGAAGGCACAGGGTCCAGCGGCATTGGGCTACTCTGATTTGGCCGCGAAAACGCAACGGCCGGGTCGAATAGTAGTGTATATGGATTTAATTCAAAAAAGGAAAGATGCTGCAATGGCGAACAGACGAATTGTTCGCGCTTCCCGTCAGGCACAACCTGTGTGCGCCCGCAAAAATACTTGCGGCGGAAACAGGTGAAATCTAACTGTTCAGCAACTGTTGGTCTCGCTGGGGAGGGGGATCGTGCAAAAAGGGAAGGCCGACGTGCGGGGCTGGGCCGCGGCGGTGCTGTTCGTGTTCGCCACGTGGTTTCCCGCGTTCGCCAAGGCGGACGCCTTCGTCGAGCGATCCGGCACGAAGCTCACGCTCGACGGCAAGCCCTTCCGCTATAGCGGCCCCAATATCGAATGGCTGGGCCTTGCGGCCTACGGGACGACGATACCGGGCGGCCCGCATTTCCCGAGCCGGTTCGAGATCGACGACGCGCTGGCGACCGCGCAGGAGATGGGGGCGCTCGTCGTCCGCTCGCAGACGCTCGGCGATACGGTCGGCTGTCCGGACTGTATCGAGCCCAGGCTCGGCCAGTTCAACGATGACGCCTTCAGGCACATGGATTATGCGATCAAGGCCGCGCACGATCGCGGTTTGCGCCTCATCGCCACGCTGATCGGCGATTGCGTCCCCTGCGGCCCTATCGGCGGGATGGGCCAGTATCTGGCCTGGCACGGCAAGCGCGCGCCGGCCGATTTCTTTTCCGATCCCGGCATCGTCGCCGATTTCGAGCGGCGCGTCGGCGCGATCCTGAACCACGTCAACAGCTTGACCGGGGTCGCCTATAAGGACGATCCCACGATCATGGCCTGGGAGAACTGCAATATGTGCGGGATCGTGCCCATGCTGATGCCGAACGCGAAGCCGGATTTCGCGGCAATCGGCGGCTGGGCCGGCGAGATCGGCCGCTTCATCAAAACGATCGACAAGCGCCATCTCTATCTCGACACCACGGGCATCTATCGCGCCTATCCGCAGGCTCTGGACCGGCCCGAGCCGGACCTCGTCACCTTCGAGATCTACCCGCATTGGGACAAGCTGCTGAGGACGGGAAAGACGACCGCGGCCACCATCAGCGCCGACGCAACGGCGGCGACCGCACGCGGCAAGGTGTTCGTTGTCAACGAATATGGGTGGGACACGACCAATTGGCCGAAGCCCGCCGATCTGCAAACGGTGCTCGATACCATGGCCGGGGACCCGAACATTGCCGGGGATGGCTGGTGGGCGCTGCAGGCGCATGATCCGACCCACGGATGGCAGCCGATCCCCAACGACACGACCGACCCCAACGTCGCCCATCAAGGCGAAAGCGGCCAATGGTGGGCGCTCTACTATACCGGCCTGGATACGATGGTGCACAGCGCCGCCGACATGCGGGACAGGGCCCGGATGCTGCGGGACCACGCCTTCGCGATGCGCGGGCTGCCGGTACCGCCGCACGCCCTGCCGCCGGCTCCCGAGATCACGTCGGTCCATGCCGGCACCCTGACCTGGCGCGGATCGGCCGGCGCGGCCGATTATTCGATCGAACGCAGCGAGGCAGGCGGTCCCGGGAAAGTGGTGTGCGCCCATTGCATCACCGACAATATGCCGTCCTGGACAGATCCGGCCCCGCCTCAGGGCAGTGCGGTTTATCGCGTGATCCCGTTCAACCTGGACGGCAGGCCGGGCCCTGCCTCGGACACAAAGGCAGCTGCGCCGTGAACCCCGAGCGCTAACTGGTCCGCCGCCTCAGCAGCGTGGCGGTCAGCGCGACCAGCGAAGCGGTGGCGATGATCAAGGTGCCCAGCGCATTGATCTCAGGATTCACGCCTAGCTTCACGCTGGAATAAATCAGCAGCGGCAATGTGGTCGCGCCGGGGCCGGTGACGAAGGCGGTGATGATGAAATCGTCGAGGCTGAGCGAGAAGGTGAGCAACCAGGACGCCGCCAGCGACGGGGAGATCGGCGGCAGCACGAGGGGAAAGGAGGGTGGGCCAGGGGGGGCGCGTTCGTTGGCCCGAAAGCGGGGGATGGGGGTGCGATCGGGGCCGGCGGGCTCGAGTTGGAGCGCCGGCTGGACGCGCTCGGGACAAGGGCGCGGCAGCTGCTCGCCGCCCATGCGTAGCGGCAGGCCTTCATGTCCCTGATCCTCATTTCGTCCGCGCGCTTCGCCGAGCACGAGACCCCTCCCGGCCATCCTGAATCGCCGGAGCGCGCCGAGGTGATGGAAGCGGTCGCGAAGCGATGGCAGGAACAGGGCGGAGAGGTGGTCGCGCCGCCGCTGGTGACGAACGAGCAGCTGGCGCGCGTGCATTCCGCCGAGCACCTGCGCCGCATC